>NZ_BAABCV010000010.1:0-179634 GCF_039539265.1 Mucilaginibacter panaciglaebae | reverse complement strand
TAGCATTGCGAACAGGCTTTCCAGAGCCTAATGACACGTCTTAATCTTTTCTCTTTACCTTTTTCTTCTGCAATAAAATTATTCTTATTTATCATTCAAACAACTCCTATGCAAACATAGGATGACATTTTTAATTCTCCCCGCAAATATTAAATTTGTTAAACCGATCATCAACCCTAATCAAACCATGAAGAAGATATTTTTGATAGCACTAAGCATGTTAGGTATGACTGCCTATGCGCAAAACCCGCAGGTTAAAACGGCCAATGGCACTTTAGAAGGCGTTAAAGAAGCCAGCGGCATAGTATCATACAAAGGCGTGCCGTTTGCGCAGCCGCCTGTTGGCGATCTGCGCTGGAAAGAACCTCAGGCACCTAAAAACTGGACCGGCGTACGCAAAGCCGACCATTTCGGTCCGCAGGCTATGCAGCGTTACATTTACAGTGATATGCAGTTTAGGAGCGATGGCAAAAGCGAGGACTGCCTGTACCTCAACGTTTGGGCGCCACCTCGGGCTAAAGGCTCAAAATTGCCAGTACTGGTTTATTTTTATGGAGGAGGATTTCAGGCGGGTGATGGCTCTGAATATCGCTACGATGGCGAAGCGCTTGCTAAAAAAGGAATTATCACTGTTACGGTGAATTATCGTTTAGGTATTTTTGGGTTCATGGCGCATCCTGAGTTAACTGCCGAATCGCCGCACCACGCGTCAGGCAATTATGGTTTGATGGATCAGCACGCGGCACTGGTTTGGGTGCAGAAAAATATTGCCGCCTTTGGCGGCGATGCGTCTAAAGTAACTATAGGCGGTGAGTCGGCGGGTTCCATGTCTGTATGCGGGCAAGTGGCATCGCCGCTGTCAAAAGGATTATTCAGGGCAGCTATAGGCGAAAGCGGGTCGTTACTGGGCAATCTATCGCCAACCCCACGGGCTGATGCCGAGGAGTACGGTGTAAAATTTGCGACCTCGATCGGTGCCAGATCATTAGCCGATTTGCGTAAAATTCCGGCTGATACCTTATTAAAATGGTCGGCTCGGGGACATTTTGGAACCGATGTCGACGGGTACTTTTTGCCTGAAACGCCGCAAGCAATTTTTGCAGCAGGTAAACAAATGGACGTGTCTTTACTGGCGGGCTGGAACTCGGCAGAGAGTGGTCCGAATGGTATTTTAGGCCGGTCAGAACCTACAGTCGATAACTACAAAGCCGGCATAGAAAGGTTATATAAAGACCGCGCGCAAGATATCCTGGGCGCCTATCCCGCAGCGACAGATGCGGACGTAACGCAGGCCGCTACTAACCTGGCATCAGATCGGTTTATTGCTTACGCCACCTGGAAATTCATCGACATGCAAAGCAAAACCGGCCATAAACCGGTATACCGCTATTTCTTTAACAAACGCCGCCCTATTATGGCTAACGCGCCTGCCGGTGCGGTAGAGCACTCGCCGGGCGCAGCCCACGCCTCGGAGATCGAGTATGCGTTGGGTAATTTGCCAACCAACAAAGTTTACGCCTGGACGCCCGACGATTTTAAAACATCAGAGACCCTGCAAAACTTTTTTGTAAACTTTGTGAAAACCGGCAACCCCAACGGCAACGGTCTGCCATTGTGGGATACGGTAAAAGGCAGCAAATTTATGGTCATTAACCAGGATAGCCGGCAGCAACCAATTGCCGATGCAAAACGCTATGCGGTAATGGATTCATTTTTTAATAAGTAACACAGTTATAACTAAGAGAAAGCCTGCACAATGGAGGTGTGCAGGCTTTTGAAGTGTTTCACCCAGGGTGTTTCACTGACAAAAATCTGCAGTACTCTAAAATGGTATAACTTTCTGATAAACAGAAGTTTAAACAGCTTTACCTAAAGCGTTGCTACTGTTTCAAAGTGTTTCACCCTGTTTTGTTAATCGCCTTATTTTAAGGTGCTTACATCAAAAAAGTGTTTCAAGTGTTTCATTTTTTAAGTGAAACACTGCTATCAGTTATTCACTAAAAAATGAACTATACGACAGGCGTTGCCGAGGCTTTTTGGGTTTTTGCGGTCGCTTACGGTTAGCTGTAAAGTGTGTGCGCCTTTCTTTAATCCGCTGTCAAATAGAACATACCAGGGTAAATGAATAAAAGTGCTCCATTGCGTAAACAGGTCAATATGCTTTATATCGCCACCGTCAATTACGTAGTCAACAATTCCGGCATCAGCCCCCGATATGATCGCCATCCCTACCGCGTTGCCGTTAAATTTTAGCGTCAATGCTGAACCGGGTGTGTTGGTAACCAGCATCGGTACTTTAACAAAGCCCTCGCGGGTGTCTAACTTATCGGTTGGTGTCCAGTTAGGGTTGAGCGTCCAGCCGGCACCTGGTTGGGCTTTAGAGATATCCAGGTAGCTGCCGTTGGTAAAGCTGTGCGGGTTAAGCATGGTTATCTTTGCCAGGTTGCGCTTAACGGGTTTATCCGGGTTTTTATCCGGGCTCAGTTGGTCTGTCAGCAAGGTTTTGATAGCCTCAAAATACATGCGTTGCCCAAAGGGAGCGGGGTGTAAATCCTTAAAATCTTTTTCCCAGCTAAATTCATTATTAGCCAGTTTGTCGGCAACGGCTTTAGCTAAGTTGATGGATGGCAAATTGTAATGAGCTGCCACCAACTCATGATTAGCTATTGACGTAGGGACACCGCCTTTTTGATAAGTACTGGTTTTATCGGGGTCGGCAAATGACATCATAACAATGTCCATATATGGATTGCTTTTAATAACGTGCCTGACAATGCCTTCCAATGATTTTACCTGGGTAATGCTGTCTGTACTGTTTACCTGGTCGTTTACGGCTGCTTCGACAAATAACAAATCGACTTTGCCCGAGTCGAGCATATCACGTTGCAACCTGAAAGCATGAGGCAGGCTGCCTAATGATGGAATTCCTGCTGCAATAAACCTGAACTTGGTTTGTGGGAATGTGTCTTTCAGATACCCGCATACCATCTGCCGCCAGCCGGGATTAAACGTAATAGAGCCCCCCAAAAAAGCTACTGTAACTTCTTGTTGGTTGCTGATGGCTTGTCGGGTATTGACCAGACCACCTCGGGTAGCGATATAGTTACTGAAAGGCAACCGCTTTACCTGAGCCGAGGCCTGAAAAAACATCAGGGAGATAAACAGAAAACCGGTTAATATCTTTTTAGTCATCGTTATAGACGGTTAAACAATGGTAAAGTTGTGCTAATTTGTTGATGGTATGTTTACCTTTTTTGGCAACTTGATCAATTAAACTGGCCAAAATGCCACAATATTCCTGATAGATCGTGCAGAAAGCATTCTCTGCCCCAATTCATTATTCCAATGGGTGTCAGCTTTGTGCCCGGATATTTCTCTGTTAGATTAAGAATTTGGAGTTCATCCCGGTAGCGTTTTACATCATCTACCATAGTTTAGGAATTTGAGCAATACTAAGGTACCTTATACTTGTGGCAAAAAACAAAAAAGATTGGCTCAAACCGAACCAATCTTATCATTAAACAGTGGCAACTTGTATTAGGGGTTGTATGCTATTGTTCTATCACGATCCTATCGTCCTTGACATTAAGCTCATGCAGGATATTTATCATATCGGCGGTAAGCTGGTCGGGGCCGCATACATAGTAGTAACGGCCATCTGAACTGGTGAACTGAGAAAGCAATTCTTTATTGATGTATTTTTTTTGCGCGCCAGATTTAGGATGACTAAGCACATTGATCAAATGGCTGTTCAGCATTTGTCTAAGTTCGTCTTTAAGGATGATATCATCTTCAGTATGGTTGGCAAACAGTAAAGTGCATTTAGACAGATCGGCAGTTTGCTGTATAGACCTTAGTATTGCGAGAAATGGTGTAATACCTGCTCCGCCGGCTATGAATATGCCCGGGCCTTTATAATTGATCGCACCAAAAACCTCATGTAGTATCAGCTCATCACCTGGCTTAAGCTGACCTAGTTTTTCGGTAATGCCATCATGACCTTTGTATACTTTGATAACAAACTCCAAATGCTCGCTATCGGTTAAAGATGTAAATGTAAAAGGTCTGAGTTCATCTTCGAGTCCGGCCTGGTTGATGGACACATCAGTAGCCTGGCCAGCGGTGTAAGTATAGCCCGCAGGTTTCTCCACCACAAAATGCTTTACATTATGTGTTAGATAATTGGTTGATAATATTTTTACAACATGTTTTTCCATAGGTTAATTTACCGCCGGGCTGTTTTCGGTTGAAAGTTTGGCCAATGAGAATGCGCCTATAGCCATTACTATATCGCGTACAGCAACATCCAGATAACTTCCGGTTGCAACTAAATTTAACGCAATCAGCACTAGCCAAATACTTACTAAATAGGCGCCCTTTTGTGTGGCTGTTAATACAAGTATACCTGCAATAACCTCTATAATTCCAACAATCATCATAAAGATATGATCGCTAAAAGGCAGCATAGACTTTACCGCCGGATGCAGGTATTGGCTCCAGTCGGTTAAAAGATTAGTGAATTTATCGGCACCTGCCACAATAGGTACCAAACCGTAAGTTAGCTTAAGTACGGTCTTTACTGTTTCGACATTTTTTGTTGATGTTTCCATTTTTGCTAAATTGATATCTATTAGAGACAGGCTATTTAAAAAGGGTTACAAAATTTATTTGTTTTAAATTGTAACGCTTTGAAAAATTAATTCTCTATTACTATAGCTGGCAAAAACATTGTTCTGAATAAAATGAGCGACGAAGAAATTGTAAATAAAATATTGAGCGGCGAGACACGCTTATATGAAAAATTGATGCGTAAGTATAACCAGCAATTGTATCGCATAAGCATGTCTATTATCAATGACGATAAAGAAGCCGAGGATATAATGCAAACCGCCTATCTGAATGCTTTCAGACAATTGGCAAATTTTAAACAGCGGTCGACTTTTAACACCTGGCTCACCCGGATATTGATCAATGAAAGCCTGCTGCACAAAAAGCGCAAACAGAAACAGGAGCGTACCCTTATGGAAAATAATTATATAGATCATGACGACTATACTCCATTAAATAGTCTGATGAACAAAGAACTTAAATTGTTGCTGGAGCGCGCCGTAAGTACCCTGCCAGAAAAATACAGGATGGTGTTTGTAATGCGAGAAGTGCAGGGTATGAGTACTAACGAAACTATGGAGGCGCTAAACATTGGCGAATCGAACGTAAAGATAAGATTGAACCGCGCAAAGGATATGCTTAGGGCCGAGTTGAACAACTACTGGCAACCACAGGAGCTATACGAGTTTAACCTGGTACGATGCGACGTTATTGTTAATTATGTGATGAACGAAATTTTGAAATAACCAATTTCCATTATTTACTTTATGCCTTTTGGTACAGACCTGGCTATAAAAGCAACGGTCGAATATTAACAGAAAGGCGACCTGTTTGAGATCGCCTTTCCGGTATTTATAAGCTATTTATCAATAAAACTTTGCAGCATTAATCCTGTGGCTTCTATCATTTTGGTATCGGCATGCGGCGAACATATCTCGCCAAAAAATTCGCCATGTACGCCCGGTAAGATCATGGCATGCGCATGCGGTATTAAGCTGGCCAACTCCAGGGTGTGTTCGGGTTTTATCACGTCCCGGTCTGTCGATATCAAGAGCGTAGGGGCTTTAATATGTCGCAGGTCGTCATCGGGCCAGTCATGAAAGTTTTTCATGCGTTCTACATCGCGGTTAAACATGGTTTGCAGTCCTTTTTTGTTGCCTTTGTTTACCTTCAGATAGCCGTCTTGTAAAGGTTTAGGCATACTGCTTAGTTTGGCGCCCTCAAATCCTTTAAAAAAGCCATCAATCAAACCGCCGCGCTTAGTGGCGGCAGATATTGCAATAATTTTGTTTACCAAATGAGGGTGGCGTATAGCTACTTGTAGGGCAGTAC
Organism: Mucilaginibacter panaciglaebae; assembly: GCF_039539265.1. Lineage (NCBI taxonomy): Bacteria > Pseudomonadati > Bacteroidota > Sphingobacteriia > Sphingobacteriales > Sphingobacteriaceae > Mucilaginibacter > Mucilaginibacter panaciglaebae. The sequence goes on along the minus strand of NZ_BAABCV010000010.1, from coordinate 173,694 downwards.
TGCCACCGTTGCTAAATCCAAGCAGGTTTGCTTTACTTACTTGAAGATATTTAAGTAAACCGGCTACGTCATCGGCGTCCTGCGTAAATGATTCTGGTTTGTTACGGTCGCTGGTACGGCCGTGTGCCTGTAACTCTACAGCTATGACTTTGTAGTGTTTGGCCAAAAGCGGCAGCAGTTTACTAAAGCTTGTTTCGATGGTCGAGCCGCCACCGTGTATTAACACCAACGGAATATTGCCGGTGCCATGTATTTCATAATACATTTGTATGCCGTTTACCGGAGCATGGCCCCCTGCAGAGCTTTTTGGTTGTTGCCCAATTGCCGGTAGTGCTGCAAACAGCGACAACAGGCAAGTAAATAATTGATTTTTCATAATTCTTGTCTTTATTTCATACCAAGCAGGTAATCCTGTAGTTTAACAATGTTTTGTTTTAATCCTTCGTCGGCTTTGAAAGTTTTTACGGTCTGTATAAAGTCTTCATGGGTGTCAAACAGCATACGCCAGCTAATGAAAGTTTGCTCACCGCGATCTTCAAACGATATAGTTGCCAAAAACTTAGGGCTGCTTTCATGGCGGTAAACTATTTTTTGTTGGGGGATAATGTCCTCAAAAATGCTGTGATTTTTATAGTCTGTACCATCCGGACCGTGCAGCACCAGGTTCCATTCGCCGCCTGGTCTTAAATCCATTTTGCTTATGGTGCAGGTAAATCCATTTGGCCCCCACCAGTTACAAATGTGTTGAGGGTTACTCCAGGCTTCCCATACCAGGTCTATAGGGGCGTCCAGCTCTTTGGTTATCAGTAGCTCCCGATCTGCTGTGTTACTATTTGCTTTGTTTTCCATATCTTTCCTGTTTTAGGTTTGTAAATATTTATTTAAGTTGTCCAGTTTGTCTTCATAATGCTTACGATATTGGCTTATCCAGGCATCAACCTCGCTTAAAGCATCGAGCTTTACTTCGCAAATATGTTCACGGCCGGCGCGCTTCATACTAACCAGCCCGCAGGCGGCCAAAATCTTTACATGTAATGAAATGGCCTGCCGGGTCATAGAGAATTGGTCGGCTATGGCATTCATATTATGCGGCTGCGAGGCCAGCATATCTACAATGGCCCGGCGGGTGGGGTCGGCAATAGCCTGATAAACATCTCTTCGTGCTTTCATTAATATGCAAGTAAGTGCTTGCAAATATAAATGCAAGTATTTACTTGCGCAACTTTTTTTGGAAATACTTAAAATGAAATAAAGGGGGGTATATAATATAATTGACCTCTTTAAAATTTAGCGATTCTAGTCAATGCGTTAAAAAAGTTAAATACGATTAGGAAAACCGCAAAAGCTAGTTTTTACGCCGCCCTGCTTGGTGTAGATATCTCACCGGTGCCTTTTGACACGCGCTGATGGCGGTAGCTTCGTTGATTGCGGTGGTGCAATGCCGTTGCGATGATGCAAACAAAATTGGGTAAGCAGATCAGCCTTTCGCTCTTGTTGTCTTTAACAACATGCAAAGGCATTCAAGTGGTGAATTATTTGAATGGTTCAATTCTTATTCTTTTAAATTACCCGGCTTTTAATTTCATGGTTTTCCTCCCAAACACACAGAACACTGTTATCGGGGAGAATCATTGTTTTCAGGTAACTTCCTTTACCTACGGCAGTTTCTTTGTTAGTTTGCAGGTTTTTATATTTTAAGTTACCGCCCTCACTCATTGACACCAGGGTTTCGTTTCCATTTGAGCTGATGCTGCAATCACGTCCGCTGCCAAGATCTCTTTCGTATTCGCCAAATTTGCAATAGTAAACCGTTCCCTGCCTTTGCCAGGTTGTGTTGATGGTATTGTCGGCATTAAAGCTCAACCCGCCTCCGTCCATGGGGCAGGCATTTAATTTCCAGGTGCCGGCTCCTAGTTTTACCGCGCTTTTAAAGGTTTGTCCTTTATTGGCCGAGGTTGCCAAATATAGATCGCGCGACCCGTTTAACCAGTTACGAAACATAATAGCTACGTTTGTTCCTTTAACCGTAATGCTGGGCCTGCAACACTCACAAACATGCTCGTCAGGCGATTGATAAACTAATGTATTTTTGAGCCAGTGCGTATGTCCGGCGGGTAACGAAGAAAAGAAAATATTATTGCGCTTATTTAGCCGCAGATCAAGCCAGGTTGCATAAAAGTTATCCCGGTTGTCACAAGCTATATTCATCAATCCCTCTGGAGCGACGGCTTTAATATCATTCACCAGGCCTTTGTCTTGCCACCTTCCTTTTTGATTGTTAAGCAAAAAGAAATGAATATTACCAGTTTTGTCCATTGCGGTGATGACGCTATAATGAGCGGAACTGGCAAACTGCGGGCCTCTGGCCATGCCTAAATGCATGTTCTTTACTACACCAACTAAAACAGCTTTACCAAATGTTTTGCCTTTATTAGCAGATGCCGAGCAAAATATGCTGTCGCTTCTGCCAAATACTATCCTGATAATTCCTGTATTGTCTAGGCTAATCTGCGGCTGTTGGCCCTCAGCTACAGTAACTACATTTGGCGAATTAAATGACGCCAAAATAACGACGATAAATGTACTGGAGAGCAAGCTATGGATATATTTCATGTGATTATAATAAAAATGATGTGCCGATTTAATCTGCAGGCAACACCGATAAACTAAAAATCCTTATTTAACAGTTTTTCTAACTCAGCAAAGCTGATATTCATTTTTACGCGTCCCTGTTTAGCGTAGGATAGCTCGCCGGTTTCTTCGGATACGATGATGGCAGTAGCTTCATTGGCTTCGGTTACACCTATACCGGCGCGATGGCGCAAACCAAATTGGGCAGGCAGATCAACCTTATCGGTCAAAGGCAAAATACAACTGGCCGATTTAATTTTATTCTCGGCAATTACCACAGCCCCATCATGCAGCGGACTGGTTTTTTGGAATATACTTTCGAGCAGCCGTTTGGATATCTTGGCATCCATTACCTCGCAGCTGTTTTGATAGAATTGCTCGTCATAATACTTGGCAAATACAATGAGTGCACCTGTGCGGGTTTGTTTGAGTGATTTACAGGCATCAATAATAGGCTTAATGCGGGCGTAATTGTTCTTTTCGGCCTGAGCCTTGCCAAAGAAATAACGCCACCAGGCTTTATTGCGCTGCAACGAGGCGTTTTTACCCACCAACAGTAAGAACCGCCGTATCTCCTGCTGAAATACCACTATAATAATTATAACGGCAACATCCCTGAAATACCCCAGTATTTCGGTAAGTAAGCGCATTTGCAGCAAATTTACCACGAAATACAGCGCGTAAATTACCGCCATTCCTATTAAAATATTAACAGCAATGGTGCCACGGATAAGGTTGTATAACTGGTAGATCAGGAATGCTACCAGCAGTATATCTAATACGTTAAGCGGTGTTATTTTAAAAAGGCTAAGATCTAAACCGTGCATACGCTAAGTTAATAGATAGATACGAGATTTGAGATATTTGATTTGAGATACTCCTGCCTCTTTACACCAATATGTTATTTGCTTTATGCTTTTTTTATTTCAGGCTTTTTTGGAAAAAGCAATGAGGAAACGATACTGATTACCAAAATTGCCAGGATTATCAACAGCGAGCGCCCTGTAGTTAAACCTATCTGGTCAACATAGTTGGCCAATAGCATTTTTAGGCCGATAAATGCCAGTAACACTGCTAGCCCTACTTTTAAATAATGGAACTTATCAATAATGTTTACCAGCAAAAAGAACATAGAGCGTAGCCCCATGATGGCAAAAATATTAGAGAAGAAAACGATATAAGGGTCCTTAGTGACCGAGAATATCGCCGGTATAGAATCGACAGCGAAAACCAAATCGGTAACCTCAATTATAAGCAATACTAAGAACAGCGGGGTGATAAATTTCTTTTTATTGATCTTAACAAAAAACTTATTCCCCTCAAATTTAGGGTGTACCGAAAAATACCTGGAAGCCAGTTTTACTACTTTATGATTTTCGGGGTCGATGCTTTCCTGCTGGTTGCGGTTAATGAACATAGTGACACCAGTATAAACCAAAAACGCCCCAAACAGGTATAACACCCAATGAAATTGTTCGATTAAAGCCGCACCTACGAAAATGAATAAAAAACGCATCACCACCGCACCGATAATACCCCATAATAGTACCTTATGATAATATCTGGGCTCGACCCCAAAAGCTGTAAATATGAGCACCATCACAAAGATGTTATCTACCGATAATGCGTACTCGACTACATAACCGGTTAAAAACTCAAGGCCAAGATTTTTGCGGTACAAATCTAAACTACCTCCCCAATCATTGGGGTTTAGTTTGAGCTGATGAAAGTTTTTGATGTTGACGTCCCGCAGCGCAGCAAAACTGTCTACATGGTGAAGCAATTGTCCGTAGTTTAAAATCAGCACATAAAACCCGAGGGCAAAGCTAACCCAAACTGCACTCATAAAGCCGGCTTGTTTCAAGCTTACCGGCTTATCAGATTTGCCAAAAAGGCCCAGGTCCATAGCCATCATAATAAAAATGAAGACCAGGAAACCAGCTATAAATAAAAGTTCGTTTGTCACTATTTGTCGCGTTCTGTTGTAAATCTCACCAATTGTTCCAACCCCTGGCGGGCACTGCTATCGGGGAAGGTATTTAATATCTCAAAAGCTTCGTCCCTGTATTTTTTCATTTGGGTTTCAGCATACTGCAATCCTCCGGCCCGGGTTACAAAACTGATGATGGCTGCAATTTTCTCGGGCTCGTCGTTATGATTTTTAACCAGGTTGATGATCTGCTTTTTCTCACTGGCAGTGCAATTGTTTAAAGCGTAAATCAGGGGTAATGTTACTTTCTTTTCTTTAATATCAATCCCCAGCGGCTTACCTACATCATCTGTGCCAAAATCAAACATGTCGTCCTTAATCTGGAATGCAATACCTATTTTCTCGCCAAACAGACGCATTTTTTCTATAATGGCTTCGGCAGCTCCGGCCGAAGCAGCCCCGCAGGCACAGCAGGCGGCAATCAGAGATGCCGTTTTCTGCCGGATGACTTCATAATAAACAGGCTCGCCAATATCCATGCGTCGTACCTTTTCCATCTGCAGTAATTCGCCTTCACTCATTTGCTTTACTGCTTCTGATACAATTTTAAGCAGTGTAAAGTCACCGTTGTCGATTGACAGTAACAATCCTTTTGACAGCAAGTAATCGCCCACTAAAACGGCAATCTTATTTTTCCATAAGGCGTTGATAGAGAAAAAGCTGCGGCGTTGGTAAGAATTATCCACCACGTCGTCATGCACCAGGGTTGCGGTGTGCAGCAGTTCAACAAGTGCCGCCCCGCGATGTGTCGACTCATTAATACCTCCACAAATGCTGGCCGAGAAAAAGACAAACATGGGTCTGATTTGCTTGCCTTTGCGTTTTACAATGTAATGAGTAATACGGTCAAGCAACGGCACTGAGCTTTGCATAGAGGCTTTAAAGCGCTCCTCAAAAGCGTCAATATCAGCAGCAATGGGTTGTTTGATCTCGTTGATGCTCAGCATTAAACAGATAGAATTTTACGGGCCAACTATGTGTCTGGTTACCGCAACAAACATAAGCCAAAAAAACTTTATCTGTATTGCTGCAATATAAATTTCGACCACAATTAAACCAATGCTACACCAACTGCTCTAAATAATACATGGACGTTACAGCAGAGCCGTAACAAAGTGGTATTATAGTTTTTGGTTATTTTTTGAAAAAGCGGAGCATTGGGAAATGCTCCGCTTTTTTTTTATGCGATGGCACGATATTATTTTACATTTGCAGGCTCAGAGATTAGTTGGACTATTACTTAGTACGATAGTACGACTTACAAATAAAACGGAGAGGTGTCTGAGTGGTCGAAAGAGCACGCCTGGAAAGTGTGTATACGTCAAAAGCGTATCGAGGGTTCGAATCCCTCCCTCTCCGCAACTTCAAAATTCAAGTGATTGATAACAATCATTTGAGCTTTGTTTCTTCAACATTGCAAATTTCGGGCAATGCTTACTTTGCGACTTATCTGACAGTAATTACAATTGGCTTCATATATTCAAAAATTCCTGTCTATAGTCAGATGGCTTTGTATTCATTTCTTCTTTAAATTGCTTGTTAAAGTTAGACAGCGTTTTAAAGCCAGACTTTTCTGCAATTGTTGCAATGCTCAGATCAGTTTCTGTTAATAGCTTGCAGGCGTGCTTGATTCTAAGTTCACTAATGAATCTGGCGAAGTTTTTATTATTAACTGTGGTAAAATAACGACTGAATGAGGTTGATGTCATACATAGTAAATCAGCCAACTCATTTTGATGTATTTTTTTGCGGTAGTTTTTCAATATGTATTCGTACACCCTGCTCATTCTGTCAGTTTCATTTTCCTTGAATGGGTCGACATATTCATTGTGAGATATGTAATGATATTCTTTCGTCGAAGACAGCAGATTTAAAATTTTTAGGAGATGAATAAACGCATCTAACCCTTTTAGTTGTAAAAGCTCCTTCATCATTACTATAACCTTTTGCTTTACATCACCATAAAATTCTAACCCACGAGAAGATCGTTTAAAGAGCTTATTTAATTGCAGCATTTCCTCTTTCTTCATCAAATGTTCGCCAAGCAAACCTTCCTGCAGGTAAATTACTATTCCACTAATTTTCAAGGAACTGTTTCTTTCAAAATATGCCTCGTCGCTTCGCCACAAGTGCGGCAGATTAGAGCCTGTTAATATCAATTCATTTGGTCCAAATGATTTTATACTATCACCAATAAATCGTGTACCATTTCCTTCTAACGGAACAAACAGCTGGTATTCCGAATGCGAGTGCCAAACAGGGTCAAAATATTGATCTTCTAAGTATTTAACAATAAATACTTGTGAATCAGGTATGGGAGACTTGTGAACAGCTGCTTTCATAAGTTATTATTGACTTAAAAAAACATAAAACTAAATATTTAATGATAAAAAACAGTCAGAATTAGATAAAAAAGAAAAAGGTTTCATTACCATATTTGCTTTATACCTAATTCACCAATTAAGTAGAAACCTATTTAGCTCATTTTCATGAAAAAGTATTTGGTCCTGGCCGTGATTTGTCTGGCGGCTGTTATTAATTTAAAAGGTACGTTAATAAAAAGAGATCCTCCGCATAGATTGGAGATCTTGTTTCTGGGGCACACTGCCAACCATCACTTGTCTGAAAAACTGGCCGAGATCGTGCAGCAGTCTTTTTTTAAAGATGGCATCAATATTACCTATACCAACAACCCGGACGACCTTAATCAGGCCAACCTTTCAAAGTATGATGGATTAATGTTGTACGCGAATTACGATACTGTTTCCGCTTCGCAGGAGAGTGCTTTGCTGGATTTTGTAAAAAGTGGTAAGGGATTCATACCCATTCATTGTGCGTCTTTTTGTTTTCGCAATTCAGCAGAGTACGTTAAAATGGTAGGGGGGCAGTTCAGTACCCATAAAACGGACACTTTCACTACCGTGATTGTTGATAAGAAACACCAAATTATGAAAGGTATTGAACCGTTCAATACCTGGGATGAAACCTATGTGCATACTAAGATCAATAAGAATATACACGTGCTGACTGAACGCGTTGAAGGTAATCATCATGAACCTTATACCTGGATAAATAACTACGGCAAGGGGCGCGTGTTTTATACAGCTTACGGGCATGATGAGCATACCTGGAAAAATCCGGAATTCTTAAAACTGCTGGAAAACGGAACTATATGGGCAGTAGGCAAAAAAGCCGGGAAAGACCTCGATAAACTTTCAAAGCCTGACCCGGCTTATACAATTGCTGATATACCAAATTACGAAAACCGAAATCCGGCACCGAAGTTACAAGCACCGCTTTCGCCTGCGCAATCACAGCTTATAACTCAAATACCTGTTGGTTTCAAAATGGAATTATTTGCTTCAGAACCAGACATAGAAAAGCCTATTGCAATGGCTTGGGATGAGCGCGGTCGCCTTTGGATATTGGAGACGATTGATTATCCGAACACTATAATCAGCAACCCGGCTGAAGCCCATGACCGCATCAAAATTTGCGAAGACACCAATGGCGACGGCAAAGCTGATAAGTTTACCATTTTTGCTGACAAGCTTAATATTCCGACCAGCATCGTATTTGCCAATGGTGGCGTAATCATTGCACAGGCTCCTGATTTTATTTTTCTGAAGGATACAAACGGTGATGATAAAGCCGATGTTCGAGAAAAACTGATCTCGGGTTGGGGTAAGTTTGATACGCATGCGGGCCCGTCTAATCTGCATTATGGCTTTGACAACAAAATTTGGGGAACAGTTGGCTATTCAGGATTTAAAGGTGACGTTGGCGGGGAGCATTTCGACTTCTCACAGGCCGCGTATCGCTTTACACCCGATGGCAAACACATGGAGCACATGGGCGCAACCAGCAACAACACCTGGGGCTTAGGATTTTCAGAGAACAACGACGTGTTTATATCAACAGCCAACAATTCGCATAGTGACTACCTGGGTATGCCATTATCCTACATTAATAAGATTGGTATGCCGCCTATGACTTCTGTTTTAAAGATTGACGGTCATTATAACATGCACGTGGTCACCAAAAACTTAAGACAAGTAGATGTTCATGACGGTTTTACAGCTGCCGCCGGGCATAACCTTTATACCGCGCGCAATTTTCCACCAGAATACTGGAATCGTATAGCATTTGTGAATGAGCCTACCGGACGTGTAGTGCACCGGGCTATATTGGAACCGGACGGATCGGGCTTTAAAGAAAAAGACGGTTGGAACTTTTTAGCGAGTGCCGATGAATGGTTGGCCCCGGTGCAGTCTGAAGTTGGACCCGATGGCGCAATATGGGTGGCCGACTGGTACAACTTCATTATCCAGCACAACCCCACACCTAAAGGATTTGAAAACGGTAAGGGTAACGCTTATATCAACCCATTACGCGACCGCACACATGGCCGTATTTACCGGATAGTTTATGACAATGCAAAACCATCGACCGTTAAAAAGCTGGATAAAAACAATCCCGATCAATTGGTAGCGGCACTACAAAACGACAATATGTTTTGGCGAATGACCGCACAAAGGCTGATAGTGGAAGGGGGCTATAAGCAAGTAGCGCCAAAACTATATACACTAATCCAAAATAAAGACATGGATGCTATTGGCATTAACGCAGCCGCCATACATGCGTTATGGACGCTGAAAGGATTGGGTCTTCTGGATGGTTCAGACCAGCAAGCGATAACTGTGGTTGAAGAAGCCTTAAGGCACCCGTCAGCAGGTGTTAGGAAGGCGGCTTTGCAAGTATTGCCGTCTACCATAAAATCAATGTCAGCTATTCAAAATGCAGGGCTTTTAAATGATGTTAATTTGAACACCCGGTTGGCTGCCATTTTAGCTATCGCCGATATGCCACAGTCAGCTGCAATGGGTACAACCTTGCAGGCGATGCAGAAGGTTCCGCAGAACATGAATGATTACTGGATCAGCAGAGCTTTACAGGCGGCGATTGCAACCCATGTCAAAGGCGCAGCTGATGATATCAAAGCCGCCAATATTGCTGCAAATAACAGAGCACGGATGTCTAACGCCAGGCCAGATCAGATAGTTAAAATAAATGTGGTGCAAAATGCAATGAAGTTTGACACTAAAACTTTCACTGTCAAAGCTGGAAGTTTGGTTGAGATTGATTTTTCAAATCCTGATTTTATGCAGCACAACTTGCTGATCCTGCAAAAAGGGAGCTTGGAAAAAGTAGGTGCCGCCGCCGATAAACTGGCGCAAGATCCAAAAGGGTTAGAGCAAAATTACATTCCTAAAATGCCGGAAGTATTATGGTCGACCAAACTGATCGATCCGCAGGGAAAAACGATTTTAAAATTTCGTGTACCGGCTGATACGGGCGATTATCCTTTTATATGTTCGTTCCCCGGCCACTGGCGCATTATGAACGGATTAATGCATGTTGTAAAATAATCTGTTTAAATCATGGTCAGTAAAACTTTAACCAGGAGTGCAGAAAATCCTGCACCCGATATGAAGCTTTTTTATGCTTGCTTCATTTCTATTGTCACTACCGCTTTCGGGTTTATCTTGCGTGCTATCGTATTGCCTCAATGGGGACACGACTTCAATCTAACGCAAACACAGTTAGGCGAAATAGCCGGTGTAGGTCTATGGCCTTTTGCCATAAGTATTGTATTGTTCAGTTTAGTAATTGACAGTATTGGCTACAAAACGGCCATGTTCGTTGCTGTTTTTTGCCACATCGCTTCGGCATTGCTTACCATCTTTGCCACCGGCTACTGGATGCTTTATATCGGTTCCTTTATTTGTGCGATCGGTAACGGCACTGTTGAAGCTGTAGCTAATCCGGTAGTGGCTACTATGTTTCCCAGGGAGAAAATTAAATGGTTAAGCAGGCTTCATGCCGGTTGGGCAGGCGGCTTGGTATTAGGTGGCGTCATGGCACTTTTACTGGGCGCTCATACCCACTGGGAATACAAAATTGCACTTATATTAATCCCGACAACAGTTTACGCTTTAATGAGCATTTTCAGGAAATTTCCGTTAAATGAACGGGTGCAAGCTGGTGTATCGTATAAAGAAATGCTACAGGAGGTTGGTGCAGGCGGAGCGCTGATTATTGTCGCCTTAATTATCTTCCAATTAGGGGCAGTGTTTGGTTGGACAACTACAACTAATATCATCATAACCTTATTAATAACAGCGGGTTTTGGTTATTATACCCGCAGCTTCGGACAACCGTTATTTATTGTCTTGTTGTTGATCATGATACCACTTGCTACCACCGAGTTAGGCACTGATAGCTGGATTACTGACCTTATGGCGCCCGAAATGAATAAAATAGGTTTTCAGGCCGGATGGGTGTTAGTATATACGTCGGCCATTATGTTTGTACTGCGCTTTTTTGCCGGGCCGATATCTCACAGGTTGTCTTCGCCTGGATTATTAGCCATATGTTCTGCAATTGCAGGGATAGGTTTATATACCATGTCCTTTTCTGCCGGCAGCGTAATTCTCGTTGCTGCAACAATATATGGGCTGGGTAAATCCTTTTTTTGGCCAACTATGTTGGGCATGGTGTCTGAGCGCTTTCCAAAGGGTGGGGCATTAACATTGAATATTACCGGTGGTTTGGGTATGATAGCTGCCGGTGTAATTGGTGCGGGGATATTAGGCTTTATTCAGGACAAATCTGTAGACCAAAAAATAACAGCTTACGATCAGGCGCATCAAACAGCCATACATCGCACTTATGTAACTGAGCAAAGAACCAGTGTTTTTGGAGACTATAAAGCCCTTGATCAAACCAGGTTAGCCAAAGCAGATCCGGACGAACAGCTAACGGTCACTACTATTCGTAACACAGCTAAAAAAGAAGCATTACGCTACATTGTTATTTTCCCGTTAATCATGTTGGTAAGCTTTATGCTGCTTATCCTTTATTTCAGATCAAAGGGGGGCTATAAAGCGATAACATTAAATCAAACGGAAGAACCGGAAGCTACGCCATACTAAACAGAACAACATGTCACTACAAATAAAATTCGGCGTTAGCACCTGGCTATTTACTTCGCCATTTCAAACATCGTCGATAGAAGAACTATTTCCAAAAATTGCCAATATGGGTTTTGATGCGGTTGAAATAGCAGTAGAAGACCCGGCGCTGATAGATGGAGATGCAGTAAAAGCCGCGCTGCAAAAATATAAGCTAAAAGCCATCGTATGTGGTGCGTTTGGTCCTACCCGCGACCTTACCAACGACGATCCGGCAATTCATGACGTTTGCTTTAAATACATCAAAGACTGCCTGGATTTATGTGTTTTATGGGATACCGGATTCTTTGCTGGTCCGATGTATTCGGCAGTTGGCAAGGCGCGAATGTTGTCGCCCGCGCAACGCAAAGCAGAATGGCGCCTGGCTGTTAGCAATTTACGCAAAGTTTGTTTTATGGCACAAGAACGGGGCTTAGAGATAGCCTTAGAACCACTCAACCGTTTCGAATCAGATTTAGTGAATACAGCTTTTGATGTGCTTAGGTTGGTAGACGATATTGACCATCCGTGTGCTAAAGTGATCCTTGACGGTTTTCATATGAGCATTGAAGAACCAAACGTTGAAGGAGCCATCAGATTAGTTGGTGATAAACTGATCCATTTACAGGTTGCTGAGAATTACCGCGGGACTCCCGGCACAGGTCAAACCAACTGGGATGCTTACAAACGTGGTCTTGAAGCAATCAATTACAAAGGAACAGTATCTATTGAAAGCTTTACTCCAAACAATCAAGAACTGGCGCAAGCGGTTTGCATCTGGCACCCATTGGCTTTGAGCCAGGAAAAGTTTGCCATCGATGGCCTTGCATTTTTAAAACAATGGGCGCAATAGCCTAATACTTTATAGAACATGGAAAATAAAAAAATTAACGTTGCCATTGTAGGTTTAGGCTTCGGTGCCGAGTTTATACCCATTTATCAGCATCATCCTCATGCAAATATGTATGCTATTTGCCAGCGCGATCATAAAAAGCTGCACGAGGTAGGTGACGCTTTTGGTGTTGAAAAACGTTATTCAAATTATGACGAATTATTACGCGATCCCGAAATTGATGCGGTTCATATCAACACACCCATTCAAAGCCATGCAGAGCAATGTATCAAAGCATTACGGGCAGGTAAACATGTAGCCTGCACCGTGCCCATGGCTACCACTGTTGATGAATGTAGGCAGATTGTGGAAGCGGTAAAAGAAACCGGGCTGACTTATATGATGATGGAAACGGTCATCTATAGCCGTGAGTTTTTATTTATAAAAGAGTTATATGAAAACGGAGAGATGGGGCGTCTGCAATTTTTACGGGCCTCGCACCAACAAGAAATGGCAGGCTGGCCTGGCTATTGGGAGGGGCTGCCTCCCATGCATTATGCAACACATTGTGTAGGCCCGGTTTTGGCTTTAGCTAAGGCAGATGCCGAATATGTTTCATGTTTTGGTTCTGGCCGTATTGACGAAAACCTGATCAGCAAATACGGATCACCTTTTGCTATAGAAAGCTGCCATATCAAGTTCAAAGATTCTGACCTTGCGGCCGAGGTAACACGTTCGCTGTTTAACACGGCAAGGCAATACCGTGAAAGTTTTGATGTCTACGGCTCTAAAAAGACATTTGAATGGACGTTGATAGAACATGAACCATCAGTAATTCATACTGGCGAAACACCTGAAAAAGTAAGTATACCGGATTACGCGCATTTATTGCCTAAAGAGATACAAGCATTTACTACAGGTGGCGTTTACGATGCTAATAGTAATCAGCACCTGTCATTTATACAGGGGTCAGGTCACGGAGGTTCGCATCCGCATTTGGTGAATGAATTTGTATCGGCATTGGTAAATAAACGACAGCCTTTCCCTAATGCCAGGCAGTCTGCAAATATTACCTGCGTGGGCATTTTAGCGCATGAATCGGCGATGGATGGTGGCAAAAAAATAGATCTTCCTGATTTTACCTTAATTGATTAGTTGCCATGGAAAGAAGAGCGTTACTTAAAGGGATAGCTGCAGGTGTCTCGTCTTTATATCTATCAAAAAGTTATGCCGGCCAATTATTGAAAGCCCCCTATGCCACGCCCAGATTTGAACCCAGCTGGGATTCATTGACACAGTATCAGGTGCCCGATTGGTTCCGTGATGCCAAATTTGGCATGTGGGCACATTGGGGGCCGCAATGTCAACCCGAACGGGGCGATTGGTATGCCCGCGGCATGTACCAGGAAGGCAGCGATCAATATAAATACCACTGTCAAAAATATGGACATCCATCTAAGTTTGGTTTTAAAGACGTTATCAACGAGTGGAAGGCCGAAAACTGGAACCCCGAAGAACTCGTAGGCCTTTACAAGAAAGCCGGCGCGAAATACTTTATGGCACTGGCTAATCACCACGATAATTTTGACTTGTTTAACAGTAAATACCAAAGATGGAACTCCGTTCGGATGGGGCCGAAAAAAGACTTAGTGCGCGGTTGGGCCGAAGCAGCAAAGAAGCACGATCTGCCTTTCGGCGTCAGTATTCACGCGGCTCACACCTGGAGTTGGATGGAACCGTCGCAGCGGTCTGACAGAAACGGGCAGCTCGCTGGGATTCCTTATGATGGAAAGCTGACTAAAACGGATGGAAAAAACCAATGGTGGGAAGGCGAAGATCCGCAAGAACTTTACGCACAAAACCACCCATTAAGCAAAAATAGCCTGAATGATGGAACTATTCATAGCCAATGGAACTGGGGTAACGGTGTAACTCCACCGTCGAATGAATATTGCGAAAAGTTTTACAAACGCACCATCGAACTTATTGACAAATATGGGGTGGACATGCTTTATTTCGACGATACGGCTCTTCCTTTGTGGCCTGTCAACGATGCAGGTTTGCGTATCGCAGCGCACATGTATAATGTTAGTATTAAGAAACACGGAAAGCTAAATGCTGTAATCTTTGGTAAAATATTAAATGAGCAGCAACGAAAATGTATGGTGTGGGATATCGAACGAGGTCAAAGTAATCAAATTGAATCCTTTCCGTGGCAAACAGACACTTGTATCGGAGGGTGGCATTATGACCGCCGCACCTATGAAACCGGCCATTATAAAAGCGCTAAAACAATCATACAAACATTGGTTGATATCGTAAGTAAGAATGGGAATCTACTGCTTAACATCCCTGTTAGGGGCGACGGTACGATAGATGATAAAGAAAGAACCGTGGTAGAGGGCATTGCCGAATGGATGCAATTAAACAGCGAGAGCATATATGGAACCCGCCCCTGGAGCATTTTTGGCGAAGGTCCGGCTATGCAGTCGAGCACGCCACTTAGTGCGCAAGGTTTCAACGAAGGAAAAGGAAAGCAATTCGGAGCGGAAGATATACGCTTTGTAACAAAAGGCAAAGCCCTTTATGCCACAATGTTTGGATGGCCAACTAACGAAGCTACAATTAAGGCTTTAAATACTAACGTTGGCCGGGTAGAAAGAGTCACTTTACTGGCTAACCGCCAAAAGCTTGATTTTGAGCAGAATTCCGGCGGCCTCACCATCACTCTTCCTCAACAGCAGATTGGAAAGAGCGCATTTGTATTCAAAATTGAAGGTTCAATCGCGTGATTTATAAATATGGGATTAGTCTAAACCAATATGTACAAACAGCGGCCGGCAACGCAAACCGGAGTGTAAATATTGTTACCTCCGGCGCCACAAATATCTAAGTAACTATAAATGAGGCATGAGCCACCCTTATGGTTTTAAGCCAGCTGCTTAATTTGCTTGACGCCGGCTGCTTGCATGGTTAAATGGCCGTTGTAAATACCACCCGCTTCTACTAATAAAGTTGTAGCAGAGATATCGCCGGTTATTTTACCTGTACCTTTAATTTCAAGCGATTCCACTGCAATGTTACCCTGCACAGTTCCATAAACTACCATCTCTTTGGTATTTATATTGCCGGTTATAACACCTTGTTCGCCCAGGATCAGGCCTTCGCCTATTTCTACGTCGCCATTTACCTGGCCGTCGACACGTGCGACGTTAGGTGCAGTTAAATTACCGGCTACTACGCTGCCTTCGCTTATTAAAGTAGATATGGCCTGGAGGTCAAGCGCTACTTTATCTTTCTTAGAAAAAACACCCATTGTTTGGTTGTTTAGTTATTAAGGGTTAAAAATTTAACCGGGTTAACCGGCTTACCATCCTTGCGGACCTCATAGTGAAGGTGCGTCCCCGTTGAGCGGCCGGTTGAGCCAACCTCGCCAACTTTATCACCTACCGAAAGCTTTTGGCCAACATGTACAGTAATGCGGGATAAATGCCCGTATAAAGTTTCAAAGCCATTAGAGTGAGCCACACGTACACAATTACCGTAACCTCCAGCCCAGCCTGCAGACACTACACGGCCGTTTGCTGTGCAATGAGCGATATCGCCGCGGTTGCCTTTAAAGTCGATACCAGGGTGAAATTCTGCATGAGCTGAATTAAACGGGTCGCTTCTGAACCCGAAACTTGAGGTCATTGAACTAATGCGCGGATATCCCATGGGCGTAAACGCTACACTGTTAACCACATGGGTCAGGTAATCGTTGTAGGCCATGTAAATTTCTTTATCGGTAAGTTTATCATTAGCAGCATTGGCATCACCGCCAACCGACTTAGTTGAAAAGCCTTTCAGTCCACGCTTTCTCAAATAATCATTGATCTTTTTCAGCTTACTCTCTATAGCCTGGATATAACTTTGAGCAGAATTTTCTTCGGCTTGTTTTTGCAACTCGACAGGTATCTGGCCCTTAAGGTTTACGATCTGGGCAAGCAACAATTGCTTTTCCTGCTCTCGTTTTTGAATGCTGTTGCGCAGCAAAAATATCGATCCTACTAATAATGCTATTACCCCAACTAAACACATTGCATAATATTTCAAGTGTGCAATGTGTCGTGTACGTACTTGTATCGTTTTGGTACCCTGTTTGTTTTTACTTAAAATAACTATGGTACTAACGTCTTTTGGCTTAACTTTCATTTACACTTATAACAATAGGGGTTTGCAATTTATAAAAAGGCCCTAATAAAACAACATTAAATTTAAAACAAATTGCTGCCTGGATTGTATTGGCCTTTGTCAGCAAGATGTTATTATTACGAATTTTAAACCGTTAATGTTGCTGATTTAGTATTTTTGTTGTGTAATAAATTTGAAATAGACATACGTTATGATGTATCCCGAATATTTAGTTGCCCCCATGCGCGAAGAACTTACGCGCGTTGGTTTCCAGGAATTAAAAGACGCCGAAGCGGTAAAAAGCGCTATTGAGAGCGAAGGCACCGTGTTGGTAATGGTAAATTCTGTTTGCGGCTGTGCAGCTGCCAACGCGCGCCCCGCTGCGCGTATGGCCGCCCAAAATGGTAAGCATCCAGACAAATTGGTAACCGTTTTTGCAGGTATGGAAAAAGAAGCTGTTGACACTGCGCGTAATTACATGCTGCCTTATCCGCCATCGTCGCCGGCAATGGCTTTATTTAAAGACGGCAAATTAGTGCACATGATTGAGCGCCACCAAATTGAAGGCCGTCCTGCACAAATGATCGCTGATAACTTGATTGGCGCGTTTGATCAGTATTGCTAGTTAAGTGGTTTGAGTTTAGTTGATTAGAGATTGATCAACCTTTTTCAATATTAAAAGCCCGCTGCTACAGCGGGTTTTTTTTGTGGTATAGCGTAACAATTTTATACCTGCGCAGTCTTACCATTTTCAGCTAAAAACTGTTACTTTCGCTTAACAACTGATTGAATTATTCATATATGAAAACAAAAACATTAACCGGCCTGGTGGCCGCGATGGTTATTGCCGCAGGTAACATTGCTCCGGTAGTGGCCCAGGCGCCAAAAACCGAAAGCCCGGAAATGAAAATTTACCGCGCCACCACTACGCGCATTAATGACCTGGTTCATACCAAACTCGACGTACGTTTCGATTACAAAAAACGCTACCTGTATGGTAAAGAGTGGGTTACTTTAAGGCCGCACTTCTATTCAACCGACAGCCTGCGGTTGGACGCCAAGGGCATGGATATCAAAAATATATCCATTGTAAAAAATGGCAAAAACATCCCGCTTAAATATAAATATGAGGATAGTCTGAGCCTGGCCATCACGCTCGATAAAACATATCGCAATAACGAAAGCTATACGGTTTACATCGACTATACTTCAAAACCAAACGAGCTGCATGTAAAAGGTAGCGCCGCCATTAACGATGCTAAAGGTTTATACTTTATTAATCCTGACGGTATCGAAAAAGATAAACCAATCCAGATCTGGACACAAGGTGAAACGGAAAGTTCATCGTGCTGGTTCCCTACTATTGACAAGACCGAGCAAAAAACCACTGACGAAATAGCCATGACCGTACCCGCTAAATACGTTACGCTATCAAACGGCAGGCTGGCTTCGCAAAAAGTGAATGGCGACGGCACCCGTACCGATGTGTGGAAACAAGAATTGCCCCATTCGCCTTATTTGTTCATGATGGCTGTGGGCGATTTTAAGATATATAAAGACAAATGGCGCAATAAAGAGGTTAACTATTATCTGGAGCCAAAATACGCCCCGTATGCTAAAGAGATCTTTGGCCAGACACCAGAGCTGATTGAATTTTACTCAAAAACACTCGGTGTTGATTACCCATGGTATAAATACTCACAGATCGTGGTTCGCGATTATATCAGTGGTGCGATGGAAAATACATCGGCTACACTGCACGGCGAATATGTACAGTTAACTCACCGCGAGCTGATTGACGCCTATTATGACGCCGGGCGCAGCACTATTGCGCACGAGTTATTTCACCAATGGTTTGGCGACTTGGTTACTGCCGAAAGCTGGAGCAATTTGACCGTCAACGAGTCGTTTGCTGACTTTAGCGAGATGCTCTGGGCTGAGCACAAATACGGGCAGGATGAAGCCGATGCACACAGCTACACCGCCATGCAAAACTACCTGGCTAACCCGGCCAATAAAACAAAAGACCTGGTACGTTTTCACTATAATGACAAAGAGGACGTTTTTGATGCGGTTACGTACCAGAAGGGTGGCCGTATCCTCAACATGTTACGCAACTACCTGGGTAAAGACGCATTTTATAAAGGTTTAAACATTTACCTAAAAACCAATGCCTTTAAAGCCGGCGAAGCGCAGCAGTTGCGTTTAGCTTTAGAAGAAGCCAGCGGCCGCGACCTGAACTGGTTCTTTAATCAATGGTATTATGGCCATGGTAACCCTAAGTTGAAGATCAGTTATAAATGGGACGAAGCCGCTAAAAAGGAAACTGTTTACCTGGAACAAACTCAGGATGGCAATACCTTTATTTTACCGATGGCTATTGATATTTACGCCGGTAGCAAAAAGGTGCGTCATAACGTTTGGATGAATGACAAAGCCGATACACTAACCTTTGCATCAGCAGTAAAACCCGACCTGGTAAATGTTGACGGCGACAAAGTTTTACTGGCCGAAAAGCGCGATACGAAAACGCTGGATGAGTATGTGTTCCAGTATTTCAATGCCCCGCTTTACCTTGACCGTTATGAGGCGATAGACAAAGCTACCCCAGAGCAAGGTGATGCAGGAGCCCGCAAAGTAATGTTAGCGGCACTTAAAGACAAGTACTATGGCCTGCGCATTAAAGCTATTAAAGGTTTAAACATGAACAATGACGATGTGCGCAATGCTGCACAACCCGTCTTGTTATCGCTGGTGAAAAACGACCCCAATACTTTGGTGCGTGCCGCGGCTATTACTGTATTGGGGCAACTGAAAGCGTCGGGTATGTTGGCTACATTTAAAGAAGCACTGAAAAGCGAATCGTATGCGGTACAAGGTGCTGCCTTAACCGCTATAGCTTTACAAGAACCCCAAAGTGCTTTAACCCAGGCTAAAGCTTTCGAAAAAGATAACAAAGGCGCTTTAACTCTGGCCATAATTCACGTTTATGCAACTAACGGCAGCGATGCGGAATGGCCCTATGTTTACAAACAGTTTACCGACGCAGAGATTCAGGGTAAATTTCAAATGATACGGGAGTTTGCCGCCATGACCGGTGCTGTTAAAAGTTCGGTGTATGCGCAGCAAGGTATAAGTGCCATCAAAGAAACCGCCATTAAGTACAAAATGTATGGTGTTGCTACCCCCTTAATCGCGATGCTGCAGGATATCAAAATCAAACGCACGGCTTTAGGAGATACTACCTCAGCCAATGCTGTGGACAAAGCAGTGGAAGAGATTAATACTGCTAAATAGCACCATTTAGCAGTATTAGTAAAGGGAGGCAGTCTGGTCTCCCTTTTTTTTGTTGTATTTGTTTGCAATACCTGCAAAATGTGATATTATATTTTGATTTCAAAGCCCGAGCGCCGCAACTAATATTCATAGACTTGCTGCTCGCTGCCAATTTCGGCGAAATCAGATTTTCGGCCCAGTAGGGTGAATTTTTCGGCAATTATTTCAGTAATATGTCTTCCGATGTTTTGGCTGTCTGTAAATTTACGCGTGCCAAGTTTACCTTCTATATAAACTAATTGACCTTTTTTTAATAATCGCACTGCTGTTTCTGCAAGGCCCCGCCACAAAATAATGTGATGCCATTCTGTAACTTCTTCTTTTATTCCGTTTCTGATAAGCGTTTCTGACGTTGCCAGCGGGAATGAGGTGACTGCAGTTTCATTTTCTATTAGCCTAAGTTCGGGTGTCTTCCCCAGATGGCCAACCAAGATTACTTTATTGATGCCTGGCATAATTTTAAGTTAAGTGTGTAATTTTAAATCAAAAATTACCGGGCAATTAATTATAGCTACGAGGCACTTGATGATCAAGGGGTTAACATTTAATTGGAGAGGTTGTTTAACATGGTGACTCAAATGTGTATTTGTTGGCACACTCATGTGTAATTTGAACGCTGTTTGATAATGGAATATAAATGAAGCGCTAATGGCTATGTGAAGTCGAAGCCTAAAGGAGATTATGTCAGTTAATTAAGCATATTCAAACTGAAAATGAAAGATGAGCCTACGCCTTCCTGGCTTTCCACTTCTATCTGGCTATTATGATAACGGAGCATCTCTGAAACAAGATACAGCCCAATGCCAAAACCTGAAACCACCTGTATTTGCTCATTTTCAACCCGGTAAAAACGTTGAAATAGTTTTTTTTGCTCGGTTGCTCCTATACCCACCCCATGATCGGCTACCCTGATAGTTATTTTATCTGTTTGTGGAGTGCCGGTAATGGTGATGTCTCCACCTTTAGGTGAATACTTAATGGCGTTGGTAAGCAAATTCATCAATACCTGGCCAATCTTTTCGCGGTCGGCTTTTACCTTAACGCCGGTACAGTTGTTGAATTGAATATGATGAGCAGTAGTAAGAGCTTGCGCATCACTGGCAATTTCCTCTATGAGTGGTTGCAGCTCAAATATATTTTGCTGGAGCTGGATTTTGCCTTCTTCCAAACGAGCCAGATTTAAAAAATCCTGAATCATATGGCTCATTTTCCTGGTTTGTACATCGGCCCGCGTAAGTGCATTAATAATAAAAGCATCGCTGCTGCGCTTTTTGGCTTCTGCCAGTAAAATCTGGACATAAGAACGTATAGAAGTCAGCGGTGTTTTTAACTCGTGGCTCACCATGCCAATAAAATCATTTTTACGGCGCTCTTCCTGTTTCTTTTCGCTGATATCCCGCGCAATTTTAGAAGACCCGATGATTCTGCCTTGTGCATCTTTTACCGGTGAGATAGTCAAAGATACTTCTAGTATTTTTTTATTTTTTGTGATCCGTTGTGTCTCAAACTGTTCTATCCCTTCGCCGTTTTCTAACCTGGTCAATAGTTCTATTTCTTCTTGCTGTCGTTCGGGAGGCACAATCTTCATAATTGATTGGCCAATGAGCTCATCGGCAGTGTAGCCAAATGTTCTTTGCGCAGCATCATTCCAACTAATGATTATGCCCTCACGTGTCATGCTGATGATTGGATCATTGGACGATTCAACAACCGCTGCCAGTTTGCGGTTTTCGGCGCCGGCGTCCAAAAGGGCCTGGTTTTGCAATTCAATTTGGGTTAACATTTGGTTGAATGCATCAGTTAGCGAGCTAAGCTCTTCTTCGCTGGCCCTGGCTGCCCGTAACGAGTAATCATGCCCTTGTGATATGGAACGGGCAGTGTCTTCGAGTAAAAGAATAGGCTTGGCGATACGGCGTTTTAAAAGTACAGAAAGAAGGAAAGCTATTAATAAGACAATGGTAAACAGCAAACCAGCGGTAAACAGCAAATTGCCCAGTTGCGTATACATCTGGCCCAAATCTGATTTAATATACAACGTGCCCAGGCGGTCTGAACGCTGGGTTACTGGTTCATAACCTTCAAGGACGCCATTGGAAAAACGATAGCCATCCGGTTGCGGTTTAGCGGGTAATTGCAGTGCCGAAATAACCGTTGGATAAGTTGCAAACAGCCGGCCCTGATCATCATACAGGCAAGCTGCTACAATATGCGGGTTGCCTTTTAGGGCGCCGAGTATTTCCCGGGCATCCGACTGGCTGTCAAAGGCCAATGCCGCCGAGCTGTTGGAGGCGATAATGGCACCCAAAGTTGACAGATTGTCTTTAATCGTCCTCTTGTAGCTGAAATACTCAAACAAAAAGTAAGCGATGCTCATCAGTAGCAGTACTACCGTACAGGTGAACAAAATAGCGCTCATAATCTTATTTTGTATGGAACTGTCTTGAAATTTCATATCATTTTACTTTAGCTACCTGTAACAGTTTGGCGCTGATTTCCAATTTTGCTGCTTTAATGGCAGCCAGCTTAATTTCCATTTTTATACGGTTGTCCTCTTTAAAAAAGCGTATCATTCCACCCGAATTAACAAAGCTGTTTGCATCGCCTACTGTCAACGTGTTACGCCGGGCTAACGATAATATTGTTTTTAATTTGGCTGGAGCAAAAGTATTGACAAAAAGCAGCTGGCAGCCGCTGATATCCCCGCCATCGGGATAACGACGAATGATGATGTTATGACCTTCGGCCTGTTCGCCATTCACTAAATCGTCAAGGTAACTGCCAAAAGGATCGTTGCCGGCTATGCCTATAACAAAGGGAGCGTCGGGCGATGAGTAAGCTGAGGCAGGCCAATGGATAAAACGGGTAAAGTTAAACAGAAAAGCTGCCTTTATCTGATACTCCAACGGCGGTTTCCCTTGTGCCCGGGCAGCTGTAGTGCTTGCGTTTACCGCTTGCAATATCAAGCAAGCTATGAATATTCGTATAGTATATTTTTTCCCCGACATCAGAACGTTAATGCAATTTTACCATAAATATTACGTGGAATACGATTGGATGCAAATTCCACATGATTGGGATTGACAATGTTTTGCCCTACCACTGAGAATTCCAGTTTCCCCGGATGCCACGCCAGTCGGATATCCAGATTGGAATAAGCAGCTACGGCAGGCACGCCTGCGGCTATAGAAAGAGGGCGGCTGCTTACATAACGGCCGGTTAGGTCAAGTTGAAAATATTTTGAAAGGTCAAACATGGATTGCAGCAGGGCCTGATGCCTGGGGTCGGTGCCCTCAAATGTGGTATCAAAACTATGCCCCGGTTTGTCGCTGATGTTTTTATGGAAAAAGGTGTAGCCCCCGCGTAGCCTCCAGTTGTCAAATACCTGCCATAGCGCCGAAAGTTCAAAACCCTGCGAATTGCCTTTCATGCCGTTTTGTATAAGGTAAGTTTTGGTGTTAGGTACAACCTCTACACTATACAGATCGTCATAAATATTGTAAAATGCGGCTAATGATAGGGATACTTCCTGGCTGGTCTGCACCCGGTAGCCAAGCTCATAAGCAATTAGCTTTTCTGACACAAAATTTGGGCCTCCACCCACATTTTGGGTGCTTGGCGGAACAGGATAGGTAGGGATATGATAATCTACATCAATACGGCTTGGCGTACGTACAGCACGCGAAACAGCGGCCCAAACAGTTTGTTGCTGGGTGGGTGTCCATGTCAATCGTGCGCTGGGCTGCCATTCAAAGCCGGTATAAATATCATTAAGTAATTTTGTGCCCAGGGTTAATTTAAAAAGATCCGGCACCAGCTTAATTTCATCCTGAACAAAGAAATTATACAATTGCAAGTTTCGCCTGGCAGGCAAAAATCCTACAAAGGTCGTCGTGTTTTGAGAGTTGTCCTGCATTAACCTGTATTCGCCACCCCAAAGCAGGTCATTGCTTTTTCCGAGCCGAAAGTGATGTTGCAGATCTATGTCGTAGGTTTGTATTTGATCATTGATCGTGCTGGGCAGATCTCGCCGCCAGCTACGGTCATAATAAGCTTGTAATTGCAGGTCTGACTGGTTGGAAAAAATGTGCGCCCATTGTGCCATTACGTCCTGCTCATCAAAACTGCTCGGGCCAGGTTTGGTATGTTCTGTGCCACCTTCAAAGTTTGCCTGAAAAGAAATTTTATCCCGCCCGCCCGCATCGTAGTCCATTCGTAGTCCACCTTGGTTTAAATTCCAGTTATCCGCATTATCCTGACCATTGGCTTTAAGCGTTGGGTCCATGTCATTGCGCTGCAAATAAACGCGGTATTTAATGGAAGAGCCAATACGGCCACCATAACGGGTCGAGACCTGATCTCGTAAATAATTTCCGCCGGCAACCGACACATAAAGCCCCTGAGTGTCTTTAGCTTTTTTGGTAATGATATTGATTACGCCATTAACCGCATTAGCGCCCCAAAGCGTTGCGCCGGGGCCGCTGATTATTTCAATGCGGTCAATATCTTGCAGCGGCACGCTTTGTGCATCCCAGTAAACGCCGGCAAAAAGCGGGCTGTAAACTGTACGCCCGTCAATCATAACCAGCAGCTTATTTGAAAAAACGTTGTTAAACCCCCGGGCACTGATGACCCAGGCATATGAATTGTATTTTGCTACCTGCAAATTTGGAGAAAGAGACAGCGCCTCGGGCAAATTGGTCGCGCCCGAGCGGTAAATATCTTCCTGCGTAATTATTTGTAAAGCCGAGGCCGCCTCCGAAAGCTTCTCCGGTCTTTTTGAGACCGACGTTACCTCGATACTCATTAATTCTTCAAACGACATTTTTTTGATATTGGCAGGAGATAATCTGCTGGTATCAGATTGAGCGAGAATAGGGGAAAACCATAAGCTCAAACAAAAGCATAGCGAAGCGGTAAATAAAACCCGTTTAAAAAAATACATAAGACATGATCAGGCTGTTTATAAGTAAGTCAAACAAATTAGGAATAAATTAGTTTTTTTAAAATTATAATTGCGGCCCAATGACTACAATTTAAGCGTATTGCAAAGTAAAGTTTTGCCGCAAGTTTATATTGCATCGAGTCTGTTTTCCTCCGAATTTTTTTAGTTAATGAGTTTTTTTGTAGTTTAACACATCTGTTAATCAACAAATTGCCGCATCCTGAGTTAACAATAAACAGTTTCATATAATTGACCTTAATCGCATGGCTGCTTATTATATACCTTTTTACCGTAGGATACTTTCAAAGGACGGCGGCTTACTTAACCGGACACGATTACGCATTTTATTTGCTTGTATCACAACCTTTATTGCATTAACGGCTGTCCTTACGGTCTTTTATCTTATTAGCTCACGTAATTTGCTTTTATACCGTGTAGTGTTTTTTTTAAGTCTTTTTATCACTGCTTTGTTTCTCTTTCTGAGTAATAGGCCCTGGCATATGGTGGCTCATTTTTTTCTAACGGGTGTCACACTAATGATCTGGACAAATGTATTGTTGATTTATCAAAGCGTCCATGTGGTCAATATTCAATATTGCATGCTTGTAATCGCAGCAGGTTATTATATCCTGGGCTCAAAAAATGGCCTGCGATATGCAATTGCGGCCATTATTCCGGTGTTAGCTGATATTTCGTTTGACCATTATTTAAACCTGGATATTCCGTCAAGAATAGTCAACATCAATTATACGGCTTATGGAATTACAGTTTTTGTTAATTTCTCTTTGATACTGTATATACATAATCTCTTCTTTAAATCGCTAAACAAATTCAAAAAGCGCGAAGTCTTATTCAAACGAAATTTGGAACAGGCAGCAGAGAGTTTGCGCGAACAGGCGATGGCCAAAACTAACTTTTTAAATACCATGTCGCATGAAATCAGGACACCTCTGAATGCTATAGTAGGTATGAGTAATCTTTTGTCGTCAGATAACAAACTGCCTGAACAGGAAGAAAATATTCAGATATTGAATTTTTCTGCCGGAAACTTGATGGCGACAGTCAATGATATAATTGATTTTAATAATCTCGATAACGGCCAGATCCAACTACAACATGCTCCGTTCATACTTTTTGAAACTGTCGCAAATGTATGCGCGACATTCAGGGAACAAGCCGCGATGAAGCATTTAAGATTTGAATGCACTATAGACGAAAAGCTGAAAGATCGGACATTGAATGGCGATCAGTTACGACTTAGCCAGATCCTTTTTCATTTGATTGGCAATGCTGTTAAATTTACAACAGAGGGCTTTGTCAATGTTAAGGTGGCTTATGCTGCGGATACACCCCAAGGAGTTTTAGTGGCCTTTAAAATAGAAGACTCAGGAATCGGCATTTCAAAATCAAAACAGCAACAGATATTGACTCCTTTTAAAAAGAAACTACCCCGAACTCAACGTCAATATCAGGCGACGATTGGGATCACTGTTGCTTACCAGTTATTAAAACTTCATGGCAGCGACCTTAAAATAATGAGCAAGGAAGGTAAAGGGTCGTGTTTTAGTTTCGATGTTATTTATAACCTGGCCAATCAGCAAAAAGCTTTTAACGAAGATCCACTTGGTCCGATTGATGTCAATCTGTCAAACCTCAGGATACTTGTAGTTGATGATGAGCGGTTAAATCTGTTGGTTGTCAAAAAAACATTAGCAAAATGGAATGTTATTGCCGACGAAGCGACTAACGGAAAGGTGGCGTTAGAAATGTGTATTGAAAAAGATTATGATGTTATATTGATGGATATCAACATGCCTGTAATGGATGGATTTGAATCTGCAAAAGCTATAAAAGAAATAAAGAGGCAGAATTTTATTCCACCACAAATTATAGTATTGACGGCATCTATAGGCGCCGCGATAGGCGAAGTTTTAAAGTTTCCATATATTGATGATTGCATATTAAAACCCTTTAAACCGGATGAATTACGGGAGAAACTTAATAAACTGAATACCCCTTCATCATAGCCAGCCCGTTTCTTTTTTTGGTTAGCTACCGAAGTAATTGCTGCCCTCAAATGTGACTTGTTTATTACCAACTTATTCTGCAACTTTGCGCTGCTTATAGAGAAAGACGGAGGGATTAGACCCTGCGATGTCTTAGCAACCTGTAGCTTTACAAGGTGCTACATTCTACTCAGCCCGCAGCAAGGGAATGAGACAGATAAGTGAAAGTCAATTTACACCCGATTTTCGAAATAAGCTTATTAAAGATTACACAGATTGGTTTTTGATTGCACTGATTTTTGTCGGCGATATATCGATGAAATTATTCTCGAAATCTATGTAATCATCTAAAAATCGGTGATATCTCAAATGAATATAAAAGAAGAATTAAAAAAACGTATACTGATTATTGATGGTGCAATGGGCACTATGATACAACGGTATCAGTTGACCGAGAAGGATTTTCGTGGCGAGCGGTTTAAAGATCATCCAACTGATCTGCAAGGAAATAATGACCTGTTGAATATCACCCGTCCGGATGTAATTAAAGCTATTCATGCCGAGTATTTAGCTGCCGGTGCAGATATTATTGAAACCAACACTTTCAGCACGCAGGTAATATCGCTGGCAGACTATAAAATGGAAGAGCTGGCTTATGAGCTGAGCTACGAAGGCGCCCGCATTGCCCGCGAAGCTGCCGATGAATATACCGCAAAAGAACCGCATAAACCGCGCTTTGTTGCCGGCGCTGTCGGCCCTACTAACCGTACGGCTTCACTATCGCCCGACGTAAACGATCCGGGTTATCGGGCGGTTACTTTTGATAACCTGGCCGATGCTTACTATGATCAGGTCCGTGGTTTGGTTGATGGCGGTGCCGACGTGCTATTAGTTGAAACCATATTTGATACCCTAAATGCCAAAGCGGCATTATTTGCTATAGACCGGTACGCAAAAGAGACCGGTAAGCACTTGCCGGTGATGATATCAGGCACTATTACTGATGCCTCGGGCCGTACCTTGTCCGGACAAACTGTTGAGGCATTCTGGAACTCCGTGCGTCATGCCAATTTGTTATCGGTTGGTTTGAATTGTGCGCTGGGTGCTAAGGAAATGCGCCCGCACATCCAGGAGCTCTCTGAAAAGGCTGATGTGTTTATATCAGCTTACCCTAACGCCGGCTTGCCAAACGAGTTTGGTCAGTACGACGAAACTGCACATGAAACGGCCCACCAGGTAGATGATTTTATGAAAGCCGGGCTGGTAAACATTGTTGGTGGGTGCTGCGGTACTACGCCCGACCACATCAGATGCATTGCCGAGCGCGCCGCAAAATATTCGCCGCGTTTGATACCACAGGTTGAGCCGCATATGCGCTTAAGCGGATTAGAGGCAGTAACCATTACCCCCGAAAGTATTTTTGTCAACGTTGGTGAGCGTACCAATATTACCGGTTCGCCTAAGTTTTCCAAACTGATTCTGGCAGAAAACTACGAGGAAGCCCTAACCGTTGCCCGACAACAAGTAGAAGGCGGAGCCCAGGTTATTGATATTAACATGGACGAGGGCATGATCGACTCGGAAGCTGTGATGGTGAAATTCCTGAACCTGGTGGCGTCAGAGCCGGATATTGCCAAACTGCCCATTATGATCGACTCATCAAAATGGTCGGTTATTGAGGCAGGATTGAAATGTATACAAGGTAAGGGCATAGTGAACTCTATCTCGCTGAAAGAAGGCGAAGAGAAGTTCATGGAATATGCCCGCAAAATACTAAGCTACGGTGCTGCAACGGTGGTGATGGCATTTGACGAAACTGGTCAGGCCGACTCGTTAGAGCGCCGTATCGAGATCTGTAAAAGATCGTACGATATACTGGTTAATGAGGTGGGTTTTCCTCCGCAGGATATCATCTTTGACCCTAATATATTAACCGTAGCTACCGGTCTCGAAGAGCATAATAATTATGCGGTTGATTTTATCGAAGCCACCCGCTGGATCAAACAGAACCTGCCATATGCCAAGGTGAGTGGTGGCGTAAGTAACATCTCGTTCTCCTTCAGAGGCAACAACGTGGTTCGTGAGGCTATGCACTCGGCTTTCCTGTATCATGCTATTAAAGCCGGTATGGATATGGGTATTGTTAATGCCGGTATGCTTGAAGTTTATGAGGAAATAGACAAGCAACTGCTGGAATTGGTAGAAGATGTGCTGCTGAACCGACGCCAGGACGCTACCGAGCGTTTGGTTGAATATGCTGATACCGTAAAAAGCAAAGGCAAAGAAGTAGTACGCGATGAAGAATGGCGCAAGGGCACTGTGAGCGAGCGCCTGTCGCATGCGCTTGTAAAAGGTATCATTGAGTATTTGGATGACGATGTAGAGGAAGCACGCCAGCAATATCCTAAGCCGCTTGACGTGATTGAAGGACCGTTAATGGATGGCATGAACATCGTAGGCGACCTGTTTGGCGCCGGTAAAATGTTTTTGCCGCAGGTAGTAAAATCGGCCCGTGTAATGAAAAAAGCCGTGGCTTACCTGCTGCCATTCATCGAACTTGAAAAACAAAGATTAATTGATGCCGGCGGCGATGTCAGTGACAGTCGGGCCAACGCGGGCAAGGTGCTGATGGCGACTGTTAAGGGTGACGTGCACGATATCGGTAAGAATATTGTAGGGGTGGTGCTGGCTTGTAATAACTTCGAGGTGATTGACCTGGGCGTAATGGTTCCGGCACAAAAGATCATTGAAGAAGCTAAGAAACAGCAGGCAGACATCATAGGCTTAAGCGGATTGATCACACCCTCACTGGATGAGATGGTGCACTTTGCCAAGGAAATGGAACGCGAAGGGTTTACTATTCCACTGATTATAGGCGGTGCAACTACCTCACGTATCCATGCTGCGGTGAAAGTCGCTCCAAATTATTCGGGCGCAGCCATCCACGTGCTGGATGCTTCCAGAAGCGTTACCGTTTGCAGTAACCTGATGAATAAAGATACGCGTGACGATTATATTCAAGGGATTAAAAACGAATACGAAAAAGCCCGAGAGGCCCACGCTAATAAGAAATCTGATAAGCGCTTTGTAACGCTGGAACAGGCACGTGCTGACAAGTTCCAGATCGACCTTGATAAGGTAGCGCCTAAACCAGCCTTTACCGGTACTAAGGTTTTTGAAGCCTTCCCCCTGGCCGAGCTGGTGCCTTATATTGATTGGACACCGTTCTTCCATACCTGGGAGCTGCGGGGCAGTTATCCAAAGATATTTGAAGACAAGTTTGTAGGTACCGAGGCCAAAAAACTATATGATGATGCACAGCTGTTGCTGAAAGAGATTGTCGATAACAACCTGCTGCAGGCAAATGGCGTTATCGGTTTCTGGCCGGCAAACGCAGTAGACGACGATATAGAGTTGTATACTGATGAAAACCGGACCCAACTTTTGACGCGCATTCATACCCTTCGGCAGCAATCAGAAAAAGTAAAAGGCGAGCCTTATTATGCCTTGTCAGATTTCGTGGCACCCAAGGAAAGCGGTGTGCCCGATTATTTTGGCGGTTTTGCCGTGACAACCGGTATAGGCTGCGATGAATTAGTGGCCAAATATGAAAAAGAATACGATGATTACAATAGTATCATGGTAAAAGCACTCGCCGACAGATTAGCCGAGGCCTTTGCTGAAAAGATGCATGAGTTGGTACGTAAGGAATACTGGGGTTATGCCGCCAACGAAGATTTGAACAGCGAAGAATTGATAAAGGAAGAGTATCAAGGCATTCGCCCGGCACCAGGTTATCCTGCTTGCCCTGAGCATACCGAAAAGATCACACTGTTCGATTTGCTAAAAGCCGAAGACAACGCGCACATGCACCTGACCGAAGGCCTGGCTATGATGCCGGCCGCATCAGTGAGCGGATTTTATTTTGCGCACCCGCAATCAAGATATTTTGGTTTGAATAAGATCAGCAAAGATCAGGTGGAGGATTACGCGGTGAGAAAGAATATGTCGGTTGAAACGGTGGAAAGATGGTTAGGGCCGAATTTGAATTATAAATAGACACTACAGAAAAGTCACGCCTCATTGCTTCGTTCCTTGCAACGACGTGATGATAAAAAGGAAAGACCTCCTAATTAGGAGGTCTTTCCTTTTTTATACAACTATTACTCCCCCTTTCAGAGGTAAAGGCTTACTTTTTCTTATCGGTATGATCATAAACCTCGGTACGTATAGCTACCGAGTCTTTATTAAAATAGATGATCAGGTTTTTTTTGTGGATAGGCGACTTACGGCCAAATTCATAGCTGTTGTCTAAAACCTGGTAAGTAAACTTTAGCGAATCGCGGCGTTGCGGGCTGCCTAACGAATCGATAACCTGGCGATAATTAAGCCCTTTGATATGGTGGTTCTGTAACAGGTCTTCCAATATATCGTTGCGCAGGGGGAAGTCAAGCCCATTGCCATAATGCCATTTTTGGCGATCGAATTTGCTGCCACTGCTGCAACTTGTTAAAGCTGCAATTGCAATTACCCATATCGGGATTTGTAAAGAGAACTTCTTGATCATCATACTAAATTAAAGGGCAAAGCTACTAAAGCGAGCGCGTAAATTTCATATATTCGTTAAAATCGAAATTAGCATGATCAAACCTATTCAATGCGTGCTGTTAGCCGGGGTGGCTTTAACGGCTTTCTCGTGTATTCAAAAAAAAGGTGCCGATGAGCAGGACGGCCTTTCAGCTTTTAACAAAGATAGTTTAGCCGGTCATATCATTACCTTGTCATCCGACGAATATCAAGGCCGCCGTCCATTTACAGAGGGCGAAACCAAAACCATAGCATATCTTCAAAATACTTATAAGAGGTTGGGCTTGGAGCCGGGGAACGGCAGCAGTTATTTACAGGATGTGCCGATGGTGGAGATATCGCCAAAAACAGTGTCACCGCTAAAGGTAAGCTCAGCAAAGGGTAGCTTCGAGCTTAAAAATATTCAGGATTTTGTAATGTGGACAGAGCGTACCGATACCGTACAAAGCTTTAACAACGATGACGTGGTTTTTGCGGGTTTCGGCG
This sequence comes from Mucilaginibacter panaciglaebae, assembly GCF_039539265.1. Lineage (NCBI taxonomy): Bacteria > Pseudomonadati > Bacteroidota > Sphingobacteriia > Sphingobacteriales > Sphingobacteriaceae > Mucilaginibacter > Mucilaginibacter panaciglaebae. The sequence goes on along the minus strand of NZ_BAABCV010000010.1, from coordinate 141,698 downwards.
TAGTAGCGCCCGAATATAAATGGGATGACTATGCAGGCTTAAACGTTAAGGGTAAGATTGTAATGGTATTGGTAAATGACCCCGGTTTCGAAACCGGCGATACCACCATATTCAAAGGCAAAACCATGACCTATTACGGTCGCTGGACTTATAAATATGAAGAAGCGGCGCGTCAAGGTGCGAAAGGCTGTATCATAGTTCACAATACAGCCGCTGCATCGTATCCTTTCCAGGTGGTGCAAACCTCAAACGGAGGCGTTAAACTGCATTTGGACAAACGGGCGAGTCATGCTTACCAGTTGGCGCTGCAAGGCTGGGTAACGCATGAAAGCGCAATCAAAATATTGCAGGCCGGCGGCAAGGATACCAGTGTATTGCATACAGCTAACAATCGTGGCTTTAAAGGATTTAATACTGGTGTTAAGCTGACCGAAAGGCTTACCAGCAAGGCGGTATTCAATAAATCGCACAACGTGGTTGCCAAAATTACAGGCACCAAACGGCCTGACGAATACATTATTTACAGTGCACACTGGGATCACTTAGGGGTAGGTAAACCCGATGCCAAAGGCGACAGTATTTATAATGGAGCACTGGATAATGCCAGTGGTACAGCATCTGTTTTAGAAATTGCCCGGGCGTTTAAAGCTATGAAAACGCCCCCTGAAAGAACGATAGTATTTCTGTCGGTAACTGCGGAAGAGCAGGGATTATTAGGCTCTGAATACTACGCCGAAAACCCAATTTATCCGGCCGATAAAACTGTTGCTAACATCAATGTCGACGGAATAAATAATATCGGCAAAACCAAAGATGTAAGCACCTATGGAAGCGGTCAATCTGAGCTGACAGACTATTTAACAACTGAATTGGCAAAGAATGGCCGGTACCTTGCTCCTGAAACTCATCCCGAAGCGGGCCTTTATTTCCGCTCAGACCACTTTAGCTTTGCTAAAATTGGTGTGCCTTCAATTACTATTGGCGGCGGTATTGACGTGGTTGGTAAAGGTAAAGACTATGGTAAAAAAATGGACGACCAATACACCGCCGTCCGCTATCACCAGCCAGCCGATCAGTATGACAGCACCTGGAACCTGGATGGTGGCTTAGAAGATACCGAACTGTTTTTCCAGATAGGCAAACGCCTGGCTTTTGAAACCACCTTCCCGCAATGGAAAGCAGGATCAGAATTTAAGAAGTTGAGGAAATAATTGGTCGATGCGTCAGTATAATTTTTATACTTTACATATTGACCAATTTCGAAAGAAGAATTCTGCATACCGGCGTTACTATGATTTGGACAGGCGATTGATTGAGCATTATTTCGGAACAGATACAAAGAATAGCTTCACTTGTAAGTATAAATGTTTTTAACTGATTTGGTTTGAAAAGCATCAATACATTAACAACGCTATCGAAAGAGAAAAGGAAATAAAGGGTTGGACAAGAGATAAGAAAATAAAGTTTATCGAAGAGGAAAATCCGAATTGGTTATTCTTAAATAGCGACATAATGGAGTGGCCGCCCAAGGTTTAATGTACTTTGTCATGCTGAGCATAGCGAAGAACTATTCTCTTGAACGAAGTGAAAAATCTGCAGCTATGCTAGCAAGCGTTTAAGCCAGTGAGCAGATGCTTCGTGCCTCAGCATGACAAAGTGGAGAGGGAAATAAATTTTGTCATTCTGAGCATAGCGAAGAACTATTCTCTTGAACGAAGTGAAAAATCTGCCAGCTATGCTAGCGAAGCGTCTAAGCCAGTCGGTAGTGGCTTCGTACTCAGCATGACAAAGTAGAGAGGGAAATATTTTATGCGTTCTTCAGCAAATAATTTTTAAATCCCTCAAAATCTTTTCCTAAAGAAACTGCTTGCTTTTCTTTTGCTTTTAAAGAAGCCACTTGTTCAGGCACCTCCACATGGCCGGCTATTTCTGCTGGCAAAACATCCGGGAACTTGCATGGGTGCGCAGTTGACAAGAAAATGCCTGTAGTGTTGTCTGTATGCTGGTCTTGCTGATAATCTTTCAGCGCCTGCCAGGCTATAGCCGTATGCGGACAAGCTACATACTTATAATGATCATAAATGGACTTGATAGCTGCTAAAGTCTCGTCATCATTAAATCTGTAGCCGCTTATTACCTGCCCCAAGTGCGCCGCATCGTCTTTAAACATATCGGCAATACGCACCCAGTTGCTGGGGTTGCCTACGTCCATTGCATTCGATAGGGTAGCAACAGATGGTTTAGGTTGATAAACACCCGTTTTCAAAAACTGCGGAACAGTATCATTTGCATTGGTGGCTGCTATGAAATGTTGGACCGGCAGGCCCATTTTCCATGCCAGTAAGCCTGCGCCAATGTTGCCGAAATTTCCGCTCGGCACCGAAAATACGATCTTGTTCTTACCCAATTTTAAAGCTTGCGCATAAGCATTAAAGTAATAGAAGGTTTGCGGAATTAACCGGGCGATATTGATAGAGTTAGCAGATGTCAAGCGATATTTAGCATTCAACTCGGGGTCGGTAAACGCTTGTTTTACCAATGCCTGGCAATCATCAAAAGTCCCTTCAATTTCTAAGGCACGGATGTTTTGCCCATTAGTAGTTAATTGCAGCTCCTGTATATCACTTACTTTCCCTTTTGGGTAAAGAATAGTAACGCGGGTATTCGGCACACCCAAAAAGCCTAACGCAACCGCACCGCCGGTGTCGCCGGATGTAGCAACAAGGACATCCAGTTGTTTTTCTCCTTCTTCTAAAAAATAGCTCATTACCCGGCTCATAAAGCGGGCTCCAAAGTCTTTAAAAGCTAATGATGGCCCATGAAAGAGTTCAAGCACATAAACATTGCTTTCTAATTTTATTATCGGTGCATAAAAGTTGATAGCATCGTCAATGATCACTTTCAGATCGTCGGCAGGAATATCATCGCCCAATAAATTTTGCGCCACATGAAAAGCAATTTCAGGCAAAGTATAGCCATCCAGATTATTGATAAACTTATCATCCAACCGTGGTATAGAAACCGGCATATAAAGCCCTTTGTCCTGAGGCATGCTGTTAAACACGGCGTCTTTAAAACTTACGCGCGATGATGTATTGTTGGTACTGTAGAATTTCATTGTTATATTATGTGTGTCATCCTATGCAAACATAGGATGACAAATTTATTAGGATTCACTCATTCAAAATTCACTCAATTGCTTATTACCCCAGCACGCTCGGCCCCGCCTCATTAATTGGAGATACATAGGCGTTCGACCCAATCTTGATGCCATTTAGATGTTGCTGTAGTTTTTGTGTGATGTTATGAGCGGTTTGCTCATCGCGGGTAAAGGCAAATACCGACGGGCCCGAGCCTGAAATGCCAAAACTAACGGCGCCCAGTTCCATCGCCATTTCGCGCATTTTATAAAAATCGGGGATTAACATAGAGCGCACCGGCTCAACCAATACGTCCTGCATACTACGGCCTATCAGGTCTATGTCGTTCAAAAACAAGCCGCTTACCAGCCCGGCAATATTGCCCCATTGCGTAACGGCATCTTTCATATTTATTTTATTGCGGATGATCTGCCTGGCTTCACGGGTAGGCACATCAACGTCCGGGAAAACAATGGCGCAATATAAATCCTCGGGATGCGGCAATCTTACTACATCCAGCGGCTCATAGCTGCGGATGAGTACAAAACCACCAAATAATGCCGGTGCAACGTTGTCGGCATGTCCATGTCCGCAGGCCATTTCCTCGCCTTTCATAGCAAATGGCAATTGGTTTATCGGGTCGCTGGTATCGCCTAATAAAGTTTTAGCGGCAAATAAACCAGCCACCGTGCTGGCCGAGCTTGAACCCAGGCCGCTGCCTATCGGCATCTTTTTATGCAACTGTATGTCCAGTCCCAAATCGGTGCGGCCAATGCTTTCCAGGTAATGCTTAACGCTTACACTCACAGTATTTTTAGCGGGGTCCATAGGCAGGCGGCCATCATCACCGGTAATTTTACTGATGGTGATGCCGGGTTTATTAGTTACCCGCATAATCACCTCGTCGCCGGGGGCATTGACCGCAAAACCTAAAACATCGAATCCGCAAACCACATTGGCAACGGTAGCGGGGGCAAAAACGTGAACGGACGATCCCACGCCCCCCCCGCTCCTTAAAAGTGGAGCTATGACGGTCGGGACTTTAACTTCTTTTAAATTATTATGATTTTCCATATAAGTTCAACTATTGTTCCCCCTACAGGGGGTAGGAGATTAATTTGCGCCCACATTTATTAAATCAGCAAACACACCTGCGGCAGTAACCTCGGCGCCTGCGCCAGGCCCTTTAACTACCAGGGGCCTTTCTTTATAACGGTCGGTAGTGAATGATATGATATTATCACTACCCGACAACATATAGAACGGGTGGTTTTCATCTACCATTTCTAAAGTGATAGATACCTTGCCGTCTTCCAATTTTCCAATATAGCGTAGTGCTTTACCTTCGGCTTCTGCCTTATTTTTCAGGGTAGAAAAATAAGCGTCTTCATTTTTCAGGGTTTGATAAAAATCTTCAACGCTGGCGGCTTTTAAACAACTGTCGGGTAACATGCTTTCTATAACTACATCCGACGACTCAAGGGCGTAACCTGCGTCGCGGGCCAGGATCAGCATTTTGCGCATAAAGTCGGTACCACGCAGGTCATCTCGCGGGTCGGGTTCGGTATAGCCTTTTTCCTGCGCCAGCTTTACGGTATCGTGGAAGTTGGCATTGCCTTTAAAATTGTTGAATAAGAAGGAAATGGTGCCCGACAGAATAGCTTCGATCTTTTGCACCCGGTCGCCACTGTTCATTAAATCTTTTAAGGTGCGGATGATTGGCAGCCCTGCACCGACATTGGTCTCATAAAAGAAATCAACCCCATGCTGTCGTGCGGTATCTCTTAATGTTTTGTATTGCTGAAACGATCCCGAGTTGCCAATTTTGTTGCAGGTAACAATTGATATGGTCGACTTCAAAACATCCTCATAAAATTCAATAGGTTTGGAGCTGGCGGTGTTATCAATGAATACACAGTTAGGCAGGTTCATGCTTTTCATTTGGGCAATGAAAGTAGCCAGATTTGCCTGTTGGCCGGCCTGGTCCAGTTCTTCTTCCCATTTACTTAGTGAGACACCATCGGCATTAAAAACCATTTTACGGGTATTGCTGATGCCTGCTATTTTTACCTGGATACCGTTGTTTTCCTGTAAGAAAGCGGCATGGCCATTCAGTTGTGTAAACAATGTTTTGCCTATGTTGCCGGTGCCCAGGCAAAAGGCGTGTAAAGTTTTAGTAAGTTGCACAAAGAAGGCGTCGTGCACCGCATTCAGGGCTTTTGCCAGATCATGTGAAGAAACGATAACGGAAATGTTATACTCTGACGAGCCCTGTGCAATAGCTCTCACATTAACTCCGTTACGGCCAAGGGCATGGAATAGTTTGCCCGATACACCGGGAGTTTCCTTCATGTTCTCGCCAACAACTGCCAGTATTGCCAAATCTTTTTCAATCTCTATATGTTCCAGTTTTTTGGCGAGCAGTTCGAGCTCGAATTCGTGCTCAATAACCTGTCGTGCCCGCTCGGTATCGCCTGGCGAAACAGCGAAAGTTATGCTATGTTCAGACGAGGATTGTGTAATAAGGATCACGTTGATCTGCTCGCGCGCCAATAATGAGAATAACCTGCCGCTAAAGCCCGACTTACCCACCATGCCGCTGCCCTCGACATTTAATATGCTGATGTTATTGATAGATGATATACCTTTAATAGCCAGGTTAGACGGTTTGCAATCGTGCCGGATAACAGTACCGGCAAACCCGGGCTCAAAAGTATTTTTGATAATAATGGGTATCTTTTTCAGAAACGCCGGTATCATGGTTGGCGGATAGATGACTTTGGCGCCGAAGTAAGAGAGCTCCATCGCTTCGGTGTAAGTCAGTTCTGGTAACGAAAATGCTTTTTTTACCATACGCGGATCAGCAGTCATCATACCGTTAACGTCTGTCCAGATCTGTATTTCGCTGGCGTTAAGCGCTGCTCCAAATATTGCAGCAGTGTAATCACTGCCGCCGCGACCCAGTGTAGTGATCTGCCCTTCGTCATTACTGGCGATGAAGCCGGTAACAAACAAAGTTTTGTCCTTATTCTCCTGGTATAAACCTCGGATCAGTTGTTCGCTTAAGTCGGTATTAACCTTAGCCTGGCCAAAAGAGCTATCGGTTTTAATTACAGCTGACGCGTCTACAAATGCAGCCTGGAAATATTGCGCCGCAATTTTGCTGATCATGAAGGTCGAGCAGCGTTCGCCGTAACTGATGATCAGATCGCGGGTTTTAGCAGTTAATTCGCGCAGCGTTAGTACACCTTGCAGTAATTCTTCTAATACTTTAAAGTTGATCAGTAATCCGGTAACCGCGGGATTTTGGTTTTTAATAGCCAGCAACGACTTCACGAGGTCAATATGTCGTTTTTCTAACTCAGCCAGTTGCGGGGCAAAATCATTACCGCGGGCCGCTTCTTCGGCCATAGCCAAAAGCAGATTGGTTACGCCGCTCATGGCCGACAGTATCACTACCGGTTTATCGGCAGCGGGTTGTTTAACTTCATCCTTCAGGATGCTTAGCAGGGTTTGAATACTTTGAACCGAACCTACGGATGTTCCGCCAAATTTTAGAATCTTCATTATTGGGCTATTTAAAAACAAAAAACGCCTTCCTCTGTGTGGAGGAAGGCGCTCATGTGGTTTTATTTTTATCTCTTTATACCATACGACTATCTTCCTCCGTGGCTATTGCCGGTGGTTGTAATCGTTGTAATGGTTGTGTTTTTAATTGTCATTGTTTTAATGGCAGCAAATTAAATGCTTAATTTTTGAAATAACAAGAATTAAATTTTATTTTTTAGATACTCTACAGATTTTATCAGCTTTATTGGTAAAGTTCGCCTTTAAAACGTTTGGCCAATAAGCCGGTGGCCTGTTCCAAATCTATGTCAACCACCAAAACTCCGGGTTTGCTGTAGGGTTGCCAGGCAACACATTCGCCCTCGGGATCAATGACTGATGTCGCAGAATCAGGATATTGGAAACTGTAATTAACACTGGCAAAGTAGATCGTATTTTCTCGCGACCGCATCATCATGGCCTTTTCATAATAGGGGTTGTTTATACTGCCCCATTCGGCTGGCGAAGTGCCGTCTTCATCGCTACCCGCACAATGCGGATGGAAAACAATTTTAGCACCGCGCACCGCGGCCCAGCGCACAAGCTCAGGGTAGCGGAACCCCTCATGGCAGATCACGATGCCAAACTTTACGCCGTCTATCTCAAATAGCTTCCGCTCGGTACCAGGTGTCCAGATAGCATCTTCGGTAGGGTCGAGTTGTGTTTTGGGTTGATAGCCTTGCCGTTCGCCGTTGGCTGATATTACCCAGGCTACGTTTTGAAAGCCTTCTGATGTATACCAGTCTGTCGGTAATATAATAGTGATGCCATTGTCCGCAGCCATTTGTTGAGCTTTCGCCAAAGCATCCTGTAGTTGTTGTTCAGTAGCTTTTTCGACATTAAATTCAGCATACGGATAGCCCGGAATAAACGACTCCGGAAAGCAAATGATCTCTGCTTTTTTCGCCGACGCCTCTTTCGTCAGCTTTTCGAGTTGCTGTAATCCATCAGTTATTGATGAGGGAAACGAAGGCGATGCCAGTGCGATTTTCATATGGAGTGTGTTGTTGCTTTAAAGTTCAGGATTTTTGCGGAGATGTTCCAGGATATTCTTCTTCCTTTTTAAATTTTTACCTTTACCGCGAAATGCAGGGATTAGTTACAAAGTCAACCGGAAGCTGGTACCAGGTGCGAACACCCGGTGGCGAGCGGTATGATTGCCGTATAAAAGGTAAATTCAGGATCAAAGATATCGTTACCACAAACCCTATTGCTGTTGGCGATGTGGTTGACTTTGAGTTGGAGCCGGAACAACAAACCGGTGTGATCACTAACCTGCATCAGCGGAAGAATTACATCATTCGCAAATCTATCAACCTTTCCAAACAGGGGCAGATCATTGCTGCCAATCTTGATCAGGCTTTGTTGGTAGTAACCCTGGCATCACCGCGTACTTCGTTGGGGTTTATTGATCGCTTTCTGGTTACTGCCGAGGCTTATGACGTCCCTGCCAAACTGGTTTTCAACAAGCTCGACCTGTTTAGCGACGAAGGGCTGGATATCCTGGCCGAGTACACAACCATGTACGAAAATATAGGCTATCCATGCTATGAGGTTTCTGCTTTGGCGGGTACTAACATTGAGCAGGTGCAAGCCTTGCTAAAGGATAAAATTACATTAATCTCCGGTCATTCAGGCGTAGGCAAATCAAGTATGATCAATGCCCTGTTGCCCGACTTGACGCTACGCACCAGCGAGGTGTCCGAATGGAGCGACAAAGGCACCCACACCACCACCTTTGCCGAAATGTTTGAGATACCCCAAGGCGGCTTCCTGATTGACACGCCGGGCATCCGCGAGCTGGGCATCATCGACATTGAAAAAGAAGAACTTGGCCATTTCTTTCCTGAAATGCGCGAGCGTATGCACAATTGCAAATTCAATAACTGCCAGCATATCAACGAGCCGGGCTGCGCGGTGCTGGCAGCCCTTGAGCGCGGTGAGATCGAAATATCGCGTTATGATAGTTATTTGAGTATTTATAATGGTAATGATACGCGGGCGTAAGCCGTTAATAATGCTGATCTATATACAGGCCATTAAATACTGAGGTTAGACCATATGGGTCAAGATATGCTATCAATGTATCTTCCCAAAGCCTGCCGTATTTGTTTAAGCCTGCGGCATGAGATCCGGCTATAAATATATGTGTGCCAACAATAGTAATATCATCGGCTTCCGAACCACCTGAAAAATCCTGTGGTATACCATTTTTCCAACAATAGGCATGGTTATAACCCCAATAAGGATCGTCCTCGCCCGATCCTACTATATAAACATCATCACCTTTCGTGGTAATGGCATTAGCGAAAGCCAACTTTGTGGTTTTTGGAAGCGCAGTCATTACATCATTTTTCCAATAAATGGGGCTATTATTTTGCGTACCGCACACATAGATATTTGAGTTATCATCAATTGCTATGCCTGTTGCCTGGGCGCGGGCGCTAAGCTTATGTACAATACCGTTTTTCCAGTAGCATGCGAAACTGTTGCCTTTTGCGTCAGTGTATGCACCGGCGATATAAATGTCACTTCCTTTAACCAGGATACGGGATGCGTCACCATTATTGGTCAGTACAGTCATTTTCTGGTTTCTCCAAAAAACAGCTTTGTATCCCGTGTGATCAATTACGTCACCGACACAGAGTACATCGCTGTCCTGTACGGTGATGTCATTAGCTATTGAGCGGTATTCACTACCGTCCGTTAACGGGGTGCTATAATTAAAGTTTTTCCAATAAACGGCATGAGTAGATACCGCAATGCCCTCATATCCACATACGTAGGTGTTGCCTTTTGAAACCCAAATATTCGAGGCCGACGATATAATATTAGACAGGGATGTAAGAACACCATTTTTCCAAAGCTCAGCGCGGTTTCCGCCAGTTGTTTGGTTTTTGTTGAGAAACCCAACATAATAAACGTCTGTTTTTAGCGTAGTTTTGGTGGTGTCTGTAGTGCTGCCAGTGCCGGTGGCTCCGGTTGTACCAGTGGTACCGTTTGTTCCGGTGTTTTTGGGGGATGAATCTTTTTTGCAAGACCAGAGGCAAGCTGCCAGGAGCGCTATAACCATCAGACAAGAATAGGCTTTCATTAGTTGTAATAAGTTTGGATATTACAATTTACCAATTTATAAATGATAGTTGCAATATTATTTATAAATCAGCGAGGTAATGATACGCGGGCATAATAGCAGATAGTGGTGGGGGGCAGGTCAGTTATCCAATATTTTTGTTACAATATTTTCTAAATTTACTTAGCTATCTAAAAACTAATACACTACCCTCGGGGTGATCTTTAAACCAATAGGTTATAGCTATGAAAAAACTGATCTTCGCCTTGCCAATGCTTGCGCTTACCATGGCTGCTTTTTATCGCCTGGATAATGGTTCGTGGACGCTGGTTTCCTCAACCAATACACCGCCGTCGCGCAATGAGTGCGGGTTTGCCGCAGTTAACGGAAAAATGTATTTAGTGGGTGGAGATGCCCCGGCGGAGCCTGTCGAAATTTACGACCCGGCCACTTCTGCGTGGGCAAAAGGTGCTACAGCTCCGTCTATCATGCATCATTTTCAGGCTGTTGGTTTGGGCGATAAGGTTTATGTGTTGGATGCTTTTTCTGACCGCAACTATCCTAACCAAATACCTTTGGCCAGTGCTTATGCTTATGATACCAAAAAGGATGCCTGGCAGCAATTAGCCGGATTGCCCGAAAACCGCCGGCGTGGCGGGGCAGGAGCGGCGGTTCATAACGGCAAGCTGTACCTGGTATGCGGTATTTTGCATGGACATCATGATGGCACCAACGGACTATTTGACGAGTATGACCCGCAAACAAATAAGTGGACCAGCCTGCCCGATGCACCACACATCCGCGATCATAGTATGGCTGTTGTTGTAAAAGACAAATTATATGCTGTAGGCGGGCGTAATACCAGCTTGCACGACGCGAATAACTTTATGTCGTTTTTTGATAAGGTGGTGCTTGAGGTGGATTGCTATGATTTTAAAACCGGCAAATGGAGCACCCTTGCTGCTAAACTCCCGAAGGGAACCGGCGGGGGTAATAGCGTAAACCTTGACGGTAAAATATTCTATATCGGCGGCGAACGTGCTACCGCAACCACACCTAACGGGCCGCAAAAAGATGTTTATTACATAGACCCTGAAACCGATACCAAATGGAAAACCGCCCCAAGCCTGAACAAAGCCCGCAACGGTGTTGGGGCCGCTGTTTATAACCATCAGATCTATATTGCCGGTGGTGCAAGTGGTGATATAGGGTTGGAAAGGTTTGGCTGGAAATAAAAAATTTAAAAGCGGGTGATCCAAAAAAGTGTAAATTCAATTAAGTATTAACAACCAAATCTGTAAACTTTTTTCAGGACGGGTCAATGACATAAAAGTCAGAAAACGTGATCCAAAGTGATCCAAAATTGTCTGCGCAATTTCATAACATACTTATTTTTAGAATATTAAAAAAATTAACTGATCCAATTGATCCAGATTGATACACATTCACGGTGGATCACCTGGCATAGTACAAAGGCTTCTCGTCCGGTTAAGGGCTTTGTCGCTCTCGCCTGGTTAAGCGTCCCCGTTAAATGTAGGTATAGACACTTACAACGGGCGCTGCGAAGCTATCGTGGAGATTACGGATTTGTTATTTGGGTTCATTGCTATTATCGCAAAAATCAATCACCCAACAACGCCTTTAAGTTATCGAGTGTATCGGCTTCCTCTTTAGGTTTATCATGCCGCCAGCGCAGGATACGGGGGAAACGTAATGCAATGCCCGATTTATGGCGGGTTGAGCGGTTAATACCCTCAAAGCCTATCTCAAAAACCAACTCAGGCTTTACGGTTCGTACCGGGCCAAATTTTTCAAGCGTATTGCGTTTAACAAAATAGTCCACTTTATTAATCTCAGCATCAGTAAGCCCTGAGTAAGCTTTGGCAAAAGGCACCAGCTTGTCACCGTCCCAAACGGCAAAGGTATAGTCGGTATATAGGTCGGCTCGGCGGCCGTGGCCCTTTTGGGCGTAGATCATTACCGCATCTACAGAAAGCGGGTCGATCTTCCATTTCCACCAGTCACCACGCTTACGGCCAACTTGATAGGTTGCGCTTTTACGCTTTAACATAATGCCTTCGGCTATCATGGTTCGCGATTGCTCTCGGGTAGCCGCCAATTCATTCCAGGTGTTAAATTTTATCAGCGCCGATATTCTGAACGTTTCAGGAAAATTTGTTGCCGATTGTAACTGCTCCAATATCTCACGGCGTTCGCTTTGTGTTTTGTTGCGGATGTCTTCGCCGGCAAATTCCAGGCAATCGTAAGCTATTAGTGCTACCGGGCTCTCCTCTAATATTTTTTTATTCAAATTTTTTCTGCCGATGCGGGTTTGCAGTACATTGAAAGGCATAGGCTGCCCATTTTGAAAGCTTAATATTTCACCATCCAGCACGGTGCCGTCCGGTAAGTCATTCAAAAAAGGATGCAGCTCCGGAAATTTATCAGTAGCCAGGTCTTCGCCACGGCTCCAGATGAATATCTTGGCTTCGCGTTTAATTAACTGCGCGCGGATACCATCCCATTTCCATTCTGCCTGCCAGTCGGCAGCATCGCCCAAAGCACTTTTTAAGTCGTCTGCCGATTTTTGTTTTTCTGAGGTCTCTTGTATGGGATAAGCCAAAAAGAAAGGGTATGGGCGCGATATATCATCGGCAGCGCCTTGCTGTTGTACCAGTTGCTCGTAGGTATAGGTTTCGGGCATCCAGTTACCCATAACACGATGGGTGAGCGTTGCGGCGTCCAAGCCGGTAATGTCAGCCAACGCTTTGATCACCAGGTTTTGCGATACGCCGACACGGAAACTGCCGGTCAGCAGTTTATTGAACACAAAGCGCTCCTGCGTATCCAGCATCGTCCACGATTCAATGAGCCAAAGCTTACGCTCTTCTTCAGATTTGGTGCTTAATTCGTTTAATTCACCCATCCAGTCAGTAAGCGTTTTATTGCTGGTGCCGGTGGTGCTTTGTGGCATTAGCAGGGCCATGGTCTCGGCCAGGTCGCCCACTACATGATAGCTCTCCTCAAATAGCCAGATGGGGATATTGGTAATTTCAGTAGCCCATGTCCGTACCTGCGTGGAGTTAATAACGCGCTTGGGCTTGCGGCCGGTAAATAAAGCAAGCATGTGCATTTTATCGGTATCGGGCACACTATTGAAATAGTCCTTTAAAACCCTGACCTTTTCGTTGGTTTTATTGGTTTCATCAAGGGATAAAAATAGCTGGGCGAAGACTCTCATGAATCCACCCCTTCTAAATATCCCCCAAAGGGGGAACCTTTTTTATCCTGATCATTATTGTTAAATGGAGTATTAAACTCCTCCCCTTTTGGGGCGGGCTGGGTGGTGGTATCCTCCAGTGCCTCGTCATCACCATAAAGTGTATGCACCTCGTAGGCATCGAAACCAATCTCGTTTAAATAACGGGTAAAGCTGGCGGTGTAGCCGTGGGTCAGATAAACCTTTTCACAGCCGGTGGCATCGATAGCGCTGATCAACCCATCCCAGTCGGCATGGTCAGAGAGGACAAAACCGCGATCGGCGGCGCGGCGGCGTTTCGCTCCGCGAATAGCCATCCAACCTGAACAGTAGCCGAAACTGTATGGCTGAAACTTACGCATCCATGGTGTCCCCACAGACGACGGTGGTGCCAGAACAATACCTTTGCGTATTTCATCTTTTGATGTGTCGATAGTGATTCGTTCGGTTGGATTAAGAGTTACGCCATTGCGCCGTAATGCTTCGTTGGTATTCTCTATTACGCCATGCGTGTAAACTTTACCTATCGACAGATCGAGGTTCTGCAAAATGCGTTGTGACTTACCTAACGAGTATCCGACGATCACCGTAGCTACACCGTTGTTTACATTATTGCGCCACCAGTTATTTACGTCATCAAATATCTGCGCCTGTGGCTTCCATTGGTAAACCGGCATACCGAAGGTGCATTCGGATATAAAGTGATGACATTTTACCGGCTCAAAGGAGGTCGAAATGCCATCGTCTTCGGTTTTATAATCGCCCGACACCACCCAAACCTCGCCCTGGTATTCAACCCGTATTTGTGCCGAGCCAATTACGTGACCTGCCGGATACAGGCTAATGCTCACGCCGTTTTTCATCACCGTTTCGCCATACGCTACTGTTTGTAACTGAATATCGCCGAGCCGGTAAAGCAGGACTTCTCTTGACAAATGATGCGCCAGGTAATGCTTGTGCCCCCAATAGGCATGGTCGGCATGCGCATGGGTGATTATGGCATCATCAACCGGTTTCCATGGGTCAACATAAAACCTGCCTTGGTCGCAATAAATGCCTTTGTCGGTAAATTCAAGCAGTGGTTTCCTGGCCATGTAAGATAAACCGTTGTGATACAAATTGGTTTTAAAGCAAAAATCCCGGCACAAGGCCGGGATTTCGTTGTTGAAATATTGTACTGTTTAATAGCTTGTAGCGGGTGTAGCAACTTTGGTAATCTTGTTGTCCATATTGATGTAGTCGACCAAAATCTGGCCAGCTTCCAATTTCAACGGATCAAGATCCTCTTTCTTAGGTTTGGTTTCACCTTTCTTTAAAGGTTTATAGCCCAAAGCAACACGCAGGCTGTTGTCGCGTGCCAGCGTTCTGGCTTCGTCGTCGTCACGTTGTTTTTTTAGTTCCTGCTCGTTCAGGGTTACTGTTTTTTCTTTTTCGCTCTTTCGATAATCAGCAATGGTTTGCTCGTACGCTTTATAAGATGCACTTGTAGCAATGCGTTGATTATGTATTTTAGTTAGCGACGGTATAACCGAAGAAAGATCGGCAACCCTGGCGTAATTGCTTTTAGCAATCACATCGAAAGGTAAAGCTGACGGGTCAATGTCCTCGCCATATTTGTCTAATGGAATTAATGATGGAAACTGAATATCGGGAATAACACCTTTATGTTGGGTTGAGTTGCCGCTGATGCGATAGAATTTGGCTATAGTTAAATTCAGCTGACCGTATTGGTTTACGCTCCCGGTTGATACCGGTTTTTTTGCTCCGGTTGTCAAGCCTAATTTTTCGGCAATTGATGGCGTGATCACTTTATCAAGGTCTATCTCGCTTTGTACGGTACCTTTGCCATAGGTTTGTGTACCGATAATGAGGCCGCGGCCATAATCTTGTATAGCACCGGCAAAAATCTCGGAAGCCGAAGCACTGAAACGGTCAACCAATACAGCCATAGGGCCCGCATAAGCAACCGACGGATCTTCGTCTTTATTCACATCTACCTGGTCCTGGGTGTCTCTAACCTGAACCACAGGGCCGGTTTTAATAAATAAACCGGTAAGCGAAATAGCCTCGTTTAAGGAACCACCGCCATTCTCGCGCAAATCGACTATAATTCCGGTTACACCGGCACGTTTCAAGGTATCTAATACCAAACGCATATCGCGGGTGGTGCTTTGATAATTGGCATCGCCGGCACGGGCAGCGTTAAAATCGGCATAGAATGCAGGCACATTGATGATACCTACTTTGTATGTTTTGCCATTACTGTTATAGGTTTTTATTTCCTGTTTAACCAGTTGGTCTTTAAGCACGATTTTATCGCGAACCAGCTCAATCACTTTTGGCTGATCGGACACTGCTTTGCCCTGAGGTAATATTTTAAGCTTTACAACCGTGCCTTTGTTGCCGCGGATCAGCTTAATGGCATTATCCAAGCGCCAGCCAATGATATCCTGAAACTCGCCATCTTTACCTTGCGCCACCGCTAAAATACGGTCGCCGGTATTAATTTGATGGCTTTTATCAGCCGGGCCGCCTGCTACTACTGATTGGATAGTTACATACTCGTTTTTGCTTTGCAGCGTAGCACCAATGCCTTGTAATGATCTTGACATTTCCATATTAAACTGAGCCGCATTAAACGGATCGAAGTAATTGGTATGCGGATCTATGGCTTCGGTAAAATCGTCCATAAAAATCTGAAAGACATCATTGCCATTCAGCTTGCTGTTTTGTGATAAAAGGTCTTCATAACGCTTTTTTAACTTCTCTTTGTTTTTGGCCATATCTTTATCGGCCAGGGTTAAGTTAAGCAGATCATATTTTACGCGTTTGGTCCACTCTCTATCCATTTCGGCCTGCGAGCCTACCCAGGGCAAATCAGTACGGTCGTAAGTGAAAGTCTCCTTTTTGCTAAAATCGAAATTGTTGTTCAGCTGTGCAATTGAAAACTTAATGCGGTCTTGATATCTTTTCTGAAAAACGTTAAAAATGTAATAAACATCGTTCAGGTTGCCGTTTTTTATATCGTCGCTTAATGAATTTTTATACTTGTCAAAATCCTGTATGTCTGATGCTAATAAATAAGTATGAGTTTCATCCAGGCTTTTAATGTAGCGATTATAGATCACTGCAGATAAAGAATCATTCAGATCAACTTTTTTATAATTGTATTGCGATATAAACTTGGCTACTGTTTTGCATACGAGGCTTTGTTGCTCGGTAGGCTCCAGGTTATTTGAACCCGGCACTTTAATGGGCGGCGCAGATGTAGGGGCAGCGTGGCAAGCCAGGGCGGCGCCTACGGCAAGCACAAAATAGAATCTTTTAAACATATCTTTTATTAACGTTAATTCGGGTGTCGTTGTTGCTCTTGTTGGGTACATCAATACTTGTGCCTATTATAATTTTGCTAATGTAAAAAAAGAGATGGCAAAATAACCATCTCTTTATATAAGACTGATAACAAGTAACAATATTACAATAATGTTTTACTGTTTTGTTAATTCGGCAAGTATTTTACTTAATTGTTATAAACTGCATTAGTTAACTACAGTTTTAGCGGCGGCCGCCTCTACAGCTTCGGCGTAACGCAGTTCGGCTTTAACAGCAACAATTTTATTGGTTTGCAGGAATTTTACTTTTTTGTCTATAAGCGCAACATCTGTCTGCATACCCTTTGCGACAGCAAGGTCATGAGCTTCCAGTAAATCAGTCAGTGCCAAAAGCTGCTCGCCGATGGCATTTTTAATATCGGCCAGCAAATAAAGATTGTCTAATACATGGCGGGTATTACCGGCTTGCTTAGCTATAGTGTTGCTTTGCAGTAAATACCATTTAGCTTCAGAAAAGCGATTTTGGTGAAGATACAGCGCAGCCAGATCGCTAAAATTATAGCTGGCTAGATCATAAACTCTAAAACGCATGTTATGCTTGGCTTGTTTTAAAACTACCTCTTCTTCAACTTCAAGGTTGTAAACAGAGCGTGGCAGTTTTACTTTTTCAAGCTTTGCAGGTAACGTGTTTTTAATTTGTATTTGCGCGGGAGTGATAAATGCCACTGTTAAGACCTCAGGAACCGGTTTTGGCTTGCGTTTCCAAAACTGAGCTGATGCTGTCAAACTTAAGGTAAGGAAGGTTAAAGAAAGAAAAAATCTCATCAATATCTATTGCTAATAACTAAGTCCAGTATAACGGGGTATTTCAGCAAATATTATACTGCCAATTTATGTATTTATCCCGAGGTTAACAAGTGTATCGCGAAATTTAAATGGCTATAGGCAGGCTTAAGAAGAAAGTTGTGCCTTTTCCGGTCGCAGTTTCAAACCAGACTTTACCGCCGGCGTTTTCTACTGAGTTTTTCACGAAGGCTAAGCCTAAGCCCGTTCCCGAACTTTTTGTAGTAAAGTTAGGTTCAAATATTTTTTCGTGCATGCCTTCGGGTATACCGTTGCCATTATCCTTAACCGCTATTTTTATCTGTCTGTTATCTGTTTGATAGGTGATTTCCAACGTTCCGGGCCTATCGGGTGGAGTAGCCTCTATGGCATTTTTAAGCAGATTGTTAAAGCAACGTAACAACTGGTCTTTATCGGCCACAACAAAAAACGGCGCCTCAGGTATCTGGTAGTTGATCGTAAAATTGTCGGTTTGTTTAAATATGGTAACCGCCTGGTTTATCACCTCAAAAACATCGAAGCGTTCCATACGGGTATCCGGCATTTTGGCAAAGGCCGAAAACTCTGACGCTATCTGCGACAAACTCTCTATTTGCTCAACAAATGATTTGCTGAAACGCTCAAACTTCTGGTCAAACTTAGCATCCTTCTCGCGCCAGGATTTTTCTAATAACTGCAAGCCCAACTTCAAAGGCGTAAGCGGGTTCTTGATTTCATGAGCTACCTGCTTGGCCATTTCGCGCCAGGCGCTTTCGCGTTCAGACTGTGCCAACCGTGCGGCGCTGGCTTCAAGGGCCGCAATCATTTTGTTATATTCTTTTACCAAAGCGCCAATCTCGTCATCGCGATCCCATTTAATCGGCTCATTCTTTTTACCGTAGATGGTTTTACTTAAGCTCTGCTGAATGAAGTTTAACGGGTTAGTGATCTGTCGCGCAATAATAACGGCAAACAAACCTATAGCTATGAAAATGATGGCGTAAATCTGGATCATGATATTGAGCAGCGAGCCAATGCGTTCCCGGTAGTCGGCCTGGTTTGAAAAATAGGGCAATTGCAAATAAGCAATGGTTTCGCCTTTGGTGTTACGTATCGGCGCGTAAACTGTTTTATAATTAAGCGAGCCTATCCATTCATCGTTTTCAACATCTGATCGTTTTTCGTTAAGCAGTGTGATATATGCCCTGGCATTCATCCGCCGGGAAATAAGCCCATATTCATAAATGCGTGGTTGGGTGGTAATTAGCAGGGCGCCGCGTTTGTCAAATAAAACCAGGTCAGACGAGTAAGAGGCCGCCAATGCATCAAAACTTAACTGGCTTTGCTCGTTAAGATGGGTTATGTATTTATCAAACAGTCCATTCTCAAAAGCGTCGGTTATTTTGATGATACGGTCGCGGATCATTTTGTCCTGCTGGTTTTGATATTGCGAACTGATGGAAATATAGGTAACAATGCCTACTAAGATCAGGGTAATCACTACCGCAAATACCATCGAAAACTGAATGCGGGTTTTGTAAAGTATCTTGTCCAGGGTAATCCTGAGCCCCCATTTTATTTTGTTGTTGGTGATGGTCAATATCTTAATACGCAACCATGCCCAGCTTGCCACAAATACAATAACGCTGAATAACAGCAGGATCACAAAAAAGAAAGTAACCGACGTAATGCTGTAAAAAAAGGAAAGTTCCTGTTTACTTACTACGATAAGATTGCGTTCGGTGGGTTTGTAGATGAGGTGGCTATAGACAACTTTAGGCCGGTACCACACTCCGCTTTTCTGTTCGCTGGTTCGGTAATTGAAGGTTTTAACCGGATACTGGTAATTAGTACGCACTAGCTTGTACACGAAATTACCATTTTGCGACAGCAGTTTATTATCAGAATAAAATGCGTACGAGTAGTTCTTAAAATCGCCCTTATCGTCCAGGTGGCCATCAGCCAGCAACTCGGGGAAGTAATTTGAAGTTTGCAGCGCCTTTGATTTAAGTTCGACGATAATCGAGCCCAGATTTTTGGCCGTTTGTGTTACAGGTAATATCCCAAAGTAATTCTGAAAACCAAAGGACTCATTTTCGCGATAAAAATAATTAGATACCTTAAGCGAACTATACAGCACCATATCCTTGTAGACAGAAAGCGGGTAGTTCTGATCGGCCGATATGGGTTGTTCTTTGGCATTGTAGGCATGTACCTTAAAATCATATTTGGAGAGGTAGCCGTCAAAATAACGTTTTTGTAAACGGTTTTGAAGGTAATCATTGTTGTGTACCGTATCTCTAAAATAGCTGATGATAAAAGGATCAGTTACTATTTGCCGTTCTATCTTTTTAAACAAACGATCAGCCGTTGAGTCGGTTGGGTTTTCGAGCTTAAGGATAAGAGCCTTGCGGTTTTGTTTTTCTTTTTTATCCTCAAAGCGATTAAGGTTTATGGATGATATTATTGAGCAAATAAGTAATATACCTGCAAACGTAAACGTGGTTGTACGGGTATTCCGGGTGTGGTATCCATAGCCCCTGATAATCACGATGAGCGACCATAAGAGATAAAATCCTATAAATTCATTTCTGGATATGCTATAATAACAGGTAGCAGCGACAATAGCAATCAAAAAAATGATCAGTTGCTGTTTGGCCGGTATGGGCAGGCGGCAGCACACGGTCTGGCAAACCTCGTTAAGCAGGTAAAAAATAAAAAAACTGAAACACAGGAGCAGTATGCCGCATAGGCTATATCCTGATAAGCCAAGCACATTATTAACGTCAAAGTTAATGTTAGAGTGTACAACCAGCCCATAAAATACGTGGAGCAGTAGGGTTGATACAATCATAAGTGCGCCTATACAAAATAAAATCAGCACATAGCCGCCTGTTTTGCCGGGGGTGTACTTGATCAGCTTAAAGCGTTGCCTGTAGATGTAGGCCACCAGCCAGCTTGCCAGCAGGATGTTAATGCCGAGATCGCCGAGTGAGGGACACAATTTGCCTGCTGAGTATAAATGGGGGTTAAATATCTCCAGCCGGTGGGTAAAATTTGGCCAATTAAATTCCAGGTTGAGATATCGTATGCCAATAATAAATGCTGCCAGGAAAATAAATGATAAAAAGAGATGGTCTTTGTTAACCAGGTATGAACATATGTTTTGCACCAGGACACAGACAACCAGAAGGGTTAACAGCCATAAAACCAGTTCAAAGTAAAAGAAACGGTAATTAATTTCATTGGATTTTACCTTAACCCAAAACAAAGAGGTTTTGCTTACACTGCGCACAGCCAGGGCATCCTTGTCGGTGAAATCGGCAATGTCAATGTTGTTGTCTTTGAGCAGGTCTTTGGAGAAGGTATTTTGTAGATATTGGTTTTGTACCGTATAATTGGTTTTTACAGGGATGAGAAAGATCACCGAAAAATCGCCGTCGCTTTTCTTGATGGATTCGTAATAGCCATTCGCTTCTTTTTTAAATGAGTAGCCATCTTTAATATATTGTGGGTTTGGCGGTATTACCGTTATATCGCTCCAGTATTGAACCTGGTTTTTTTTGTAGGTTACTACATAAATGCTTCTGTCGTTAGTAAACTCCCGGATACATTTTAAACCGTCGTCATAATTATTGGCGATGGTTTTAAAGCGGTTAAGCCCGGCCCTGGTTCCAATAGCGTTGTTAATGTATTCTTCTTTTTGATGAAGACCACTCTCGAGCATTTTGGCCGTCTGTGTCAAATTAACGGCAGGCGTATACGTTGAGCGCACAATAATCGCCGTTAATAATAAACTGGCGCTTAACAAGGCCAGCATTAACCGTATTTTTCCAGCGTAACTCAAATTTGTTATTGGGTATTTTGCATTGGTAAACTTACAAATAAAAAAAAGCCGCTTTAGTTTTGCGACTTTAAAAAAATATTGTTGCAATTGAACAAATGATTGCGGATTTTGCAGGAAATGTTTGGCAAATCAATTGTTTATTGAAAATCTTAAATGGGAACAAAATCTAAAGCTAACACCAAATCACAGTTGATAGGTACTATATTAACGTTGATTGGAGTGGCAGGTTTGATCTATGCTGCTATGTGCCAGTTTACCGACGGCATGAATAAAAAGGCTGCAGCAGGCATTTTGTTGTTTTCTCTGGCGATAACTTTTATTGGCATTGGCCAACTCTACAAGAAACACCCTGACGAGTATTAGGCAAAAAAAATCCCCTCGTCAACCGACGAAAGGATATATATCTATTTAATATCAGTTGTAATTATTCGCCGGGGTTTTCGTCTCCCATGGTTTCATTTTCGCTGCCAGACCCTAACAATTCTTTTCTGAAGGCTGACAGTACCCGGCCGCCTTTATAAAAATAACGGCTGTAGTAATCATCATCTAAACTACTTACCGCTACGCCTTTTGACGACGCATGTGCAAAACGGTTATTACCTAAATAAATGCCCACATGCGAAATGCTGCGGCTATGGATTTTAAAGAAAACCAAATCGCCTTCTTTTAATTCATCTTTTTTAACGGGGCTAACCATGCTAAAGATATCGCGCGAGTTACGTTTGATATCTACATTAAATACCTGGCTATATAGCTGTTTGGTGAAACCTGAGCAATCAATGCCCTTTTTAGTCCCGCCGCCAAAACGGTACGGAGTACCGATCCACTCATATACAAAATCAAAAAGTTTCATGTTTGATGTTGCTGAAACCGCAACATGCATGATTTGAGAAAGATAATCTTTTGCTAAACTTTCCTGGTCGTCAGACTTGTCAGGTGTTGGGGTTGGAACACTTTTTGTTTGAGCCTGAGTCGCTAATACACTGAAAAATAGGGCAATGGCCAGTACTGTTTTTTTCATTTAATCGCTAGTTTCGTTCTCTTTTACGGACAAGCCGTCCACTTTGTTACACACTTTCGATTAGGTTGCCTACAAAACTATCCATTTTTTCCAAAAAGGCAAATAAAACATTCATTTTATTAACATTTTTAATTTTTCCACAATTGTCAATAAGCTAAACATAAAAATAGAATGTCGGCTGCCACCGAACGGCCAGCCAATGTCATCGTTTTATAATTTTATGTGAAACCGTGACGGCTAGGCCTCTGTTGTTAGCATGCAAATGTAAGTCAGACTCCTGCGGGTTGATGTTTCTTCATAAAACTTCGCAACAAATACGTTGGGGTTTCGATAATTTGGAAGATATAATTAGATTTGCGCATTCTACATCTAAATATAGATTGTTTAACAAATGAGTTCAATCGAAATAAATAAAGACACCTACTTAATGTGGTACGAGTCTATGCTTTTGATGCGTAAATTCGAGGAGAAAGCAGGGCAGCTATATGGACAGCAAAAAATAAGGGGCTTTTGTCACTTGTACATCGGCCAGGAAGCAGTGTTGGCCGGCGCGATGTCGGTACTGAAAAAAGAGGACAGCCTGATCACCGCTTACCGCGATCACGCGCATGCTATTGCGAAAGGTGTAAGCACAAACGCCATCATGGCAGAGCTTTATGGTAAGGCTACAGGTTGCTCAAAGGGTAAGGGCGGCTCAATGCACATGTTTAGCAAAGAGCATCACTTTTACGGTGGCCACGGTATTGTAGGCGGGCAGATCCCATTGGGTGCCGGCGTTGCATTTGCTGAGAAATTTAAAGGTACAGAGTTTGTTAACGTTACTTATATGGGCGACGGTGCTGTACGCCAGGGTGCTTTAAATGAAACTTTCAATATGGCCGCATTGTGGAAATTGCCGGTAATCTTTATCTGCGAAAACAATGGCTATGCTATGGGTACTTCGGTTGCCCGTACTACTATACAAACAGACATTTATAAATTAGGCTTACCTTATGGTATCCCTTCATCGCCGGTTGATGGCATGGACCCTGTTGCGGTACATAACGCAATGGACGAAGCCGTACAACGTGCACGTAACGGCGAGGGGCCAACCTTCCTGGAAATGCGCACCTACCGGTACAAAGGTCACTCCATGTCCGATCCTCAAAAATATCGCACTAAAGAAGAGTTGGAAAGCTACAAAGCTAAAGACCCTATTGAGACAGTAAAAGCTGCCATCGAAAAAAATGGTTATGCCGATGAGCAATGGTTTGAAGAGATCGAAGCCAAAATCAAAGCCGAGGTTGAGGGGTCAGTAAAATTTGCTGAGGAGTCGCCATGGCCGGAAGCATCAGAACTTTATACTGATGTATATGTGCAAAAAGATTACCCATACATCAGGGACTAGTTTTTTGTAGTGCGGTGTGTTAAGTCGTTTCGTGACCATAATGACTTAAGGCTCATGATTTCAGACTAAAGACTTAATAAAAATTAATAATTCTATTCATCCTATAAATATGGCCGAAGTAGTTAAAATGCCTAAGATGAGTGACACCATGACTGAAGGTGTTGTTGCTAAATGGCATAAAAAAGTTGGTGACAAGGTGAAATCGGGCGATGTATTGGCCGAGATCGAAACCGATAAAGCCACCATGGATTTTGAATCTTACCAGGATGGCGTTTTGCTATATATCGGTATAGAGGAGGGTAAAGCTGCCCCTGTTGACGCTGTTATTGCCGTTTTAGGTAAAGAAGGCGAAGACTATAAAGCCGCTTTAGATGGTGCCGCCGCTCCGGCTGCGGCTGCTGAAGAAAAGCCTGCTGCTCCGGTTGCTGATAAAGCACCTGCCGCTAAAGTTGACACCTCAAGCATTCCGGCAACGGTTATCCGCATGCCGGCCCTGAGTGACACCATGACCGAAGGCGTGATCAACAAATGGAATTTTAAAGTAGGTGATAAAGTAAAATCTGACGACTCATTGGCCGACGTTGAAACTGACAAAGCTACCATGGAGGTTGTAGGTTATGAAGAAGGTACTTTATTATATATAGGCCCTAAAGAGGGCGAGGCTGCACCGGTACATGGCATCATTGCCATTGTAGGTAAAGAAGGCACAGATATCACCCCGTTGTTGCAGGATAATGGTAGTGACGCTGTACCAGCGGCCTCACCGGCCACTGAAAGTGCACCTGCTGCAGCATCAGCTCAGGGTGCCGAAGAAAAAGAAGTAGCGCATAGTGACGGCCGCGTAAAAGCGTCGCCGCTGGCCCGCAAAATAGCTAAAGAAAAAGGCATCGATATCAATGCTGTTAAGGGTACTGCCGAAGGTGGCCGTATTGTTAAAAAAGATATTGAAGACTTTAAACCCGGTGCTGCTGCTCCTGCCGCGCCTTCTGAAAGTACCCCTGCACAAGGCGGTACTCCGGCGAAAGCTGCTGCACCAATTGTGCTGCCAACCTTTACCGGCGAAGAGAAATTTACCGAAAGACCGGTTACACAAATGCGTAAGGCTATTTCAAGACGTTTATCTGACAGCTTGTTTACAGCTCCGCATTTCTATGTGACCATGTCTATTGATATGGATCAGGCCATTGCATCACGTAACAAGATCAATGAGATTGCCCCGGTTAAAATATCATTCAACGACTTTGTAGTTAAAGCTGTTGCTATCGCTTTAAGGCAGCATCCGGCTATTAACTCATCATTCCTGGGCGATAAAATTCGTACCAATGAGCACGTACATGTTGGTGTTGCCGTTGCTGTCGACGAAGGTCTGTTAGTTCCGGTAGTTAAATTTGCCGATGGTAAATCACTAAGCCATATCTCGGTGGAGGTTAAAGAGTTTGCGCAGAAATCAAAAGCTAAAAAACTGCAGCCTAACGAAATGGAAGGCTCCACATTTACCATATCAAACTTAGGCATGTTTGGTGTCGACGAGTTTACGGCTATCATAAACACACCAAATGCCTGTATCCTTGCAGTTAGCGGTATCCAGGCTATACCGGTTGTTAAAAATGGTGCCGTTGTTCCGGGCAACATCATGAAGGTGACGCTAAGCGCCGACCACCGTGTGGTTGACGGTGCAAGTGCCGCCGCCTTTTTGCAAAGCTTGAAACAATTATTGGAAGAGCCGGTAAGGCTGCTGATCTGATAGCGTCAAGAATCAAGAGACAAGATTTCAAGAGTTGATGCAAAAAGCGATGGGTTTCAAACCCATCGCTTTTTGTTTTGAGCTTATTAGCGGCTGATGTTTTCTTTTTGGTGGCAGATGGATTTTATTTCAATGTTAAATCTCCTTTTGATGTCTTGCTCACCTTGTTCTATGCCTTTGAGATGTTCTTGTGGGATTTGAATACCTCACCTTATGATCAATCATTGACCCTAACATCATCCTGTGATAAGCGACTTACCGCTCTTTTTGTTTATGTTATAGATTTTGTAAATTGAATTTTATTTCAATCATGGAGTCATCAGCAATAACTATCCGCGAAGCAACCGCCGCCGACCTGCCTGACGTGCTCGAAATATACAACGAAGTGATTTTAAACACCACTTCTGTTTACAGCGAAGAACCGCATACCCTTGCTATGCGACAAACCTGGTTCAATGAGCGAAAAACGGCCGGGTTCCCGGTAATCGTCGCTCTGCAAAATGAACATATAGTTGGCTTTGGCAGTTACGGGCATTTCAGGGTCTGGCCATGTTATCGTTATACCGCAGAGCATTCGGTTTATGTGCATAAAGACCACCGGGGCAGAGGTATTAGCAAGCTGTTATTAAAAGAGCTGATAGCGTTGGCCAGGAGCGGGGGCTATCATGCACTTATTGCGGGCATAGATAGTCATAACGACGTGAGCCTTAAATTACACCTGGCATTCGGCTTTACGCAAGTTGCGCATTTTAAAGAGGTGGGATTTAAGTTTGGCAAATGGTTGGACTTATTGTTTTTAGAACTATTGCTCTGATAAACTGACCGGTTTGTGACAGCAAGGGGAAAATAAACATTCTGAAAATTCATATCTTTGTAGCTCGAATATCAACCATTATGTGATTTAGCAAGATTGAGATAAACTTAATACCAGCTGTAAAATAGCCGGACGATCAATCCACGTCTTAACAGACGCGTATCATTAACAAGAATCACTTTCAAATTCATAACACATCGCGTATCATGTGATTAACCGCATTGTTTGTATATCAACAGACAAACCGATCCATTTTAGAGAATAATTAACCGTTACAAAACAGGCTTATCCATAACGATGGCTTTTTGTAACTTGGCATTCTGATTGATTGATTAATTAATATTAATGAGACAAAAAATTTATGATACTGCTGTAAAGCAGGAGCGTGCAGTGCTGGTTGGTGTTATTACCGCTAACGAGAACGACGAGCGCGCAAAAGAATACTTAGAAGAACTACAATTCCTGGTGGAAACCGCCGGTGCAAAAACCGAAAAGATCTTCACTCAAAAACTGGCCAAGCCTGATCGTGCTACTTTCGTAGGCTCGGGGCGTTTGGAGGATATCAAAGTATATGTGAAGGAAGAAGAGATAGACATGGTAGTTTTTGACGACGAGTTGAGTCCATCACAGTTACGTAACATTGAGAACGAGCTGCAGGTAAAGATACTAGACCGCAACAACCTTATTCTGGACATTTTTGCTAACAGGGCCCAAACGGCACAAGCCAAAACCCAGGTAGAGCTGGCGCAGCTGCAATACCTGCTGCCGCGATTAACCCGTATGTGGACACACTTGGAGCGCCAGAAAGGTGGCATAGGGATGCGTGGGCCGGGTGAATCGCAGATTGAGACTGACCGTCGTTTGATTTTGAATAAGATCTCATTATTGAAGGACCGCTTGAAATTAATTGACCGCCAAAACGAAACCCAGCGTAAAAACCGTACTCAAATGGTACGTGTAGCGCTGGTGGGATATACCAACGTGGGTAAGTCGACCATTATGAATATGATCTCCAAGTCGGACGTGTTTGCAGAGAACAAATTGTTTGCTACGCTGGACACAACCGTGCGTAAGGTGGTAATAGATAATGTGCCATTCTTACTATCCGACACGGTAGGGTTCATCCGCAAATTACCCCATGACCTGGTTGAGTGTTTTAAATCGACCCTTGACGAAGTGCGTGAGGCGGACCTGCTGGTACATGTGGTAGACGTTTCACATCCAAGTTTTGAAGACCATATCCGGGCGGTAAATGAAACGTTAAAGGATCTGGGCGCAAGCGATAAGCAGACTATTACGGTATTTAACAAGATAGACGCTTTCAAACCCATGCAAATGCACCCTGACGAAGAGGTGGAACCGGTAACGCTGGAGGATTTTAAACATAGTTGGATGGCCAAAAATAATAGTCCGGCAATATTTATATCAGCCACCAAAAAGGAAAATATAGAAGAGTTCAGGTCGATGCTCTATCAATATGTAAAAGATATACATATGGACAGGTATCCGTATGATCATTTGCTGTATTAATGCTCCAATCCTAAAGGGCAGGAATGTTATAGCAAAGGGTGGGGGTATGCTTCACCCTTTGCTATTTATAATTTGCCATTCTGAGTATAGCAAGAATGACAAAAAAGGGTATTATGTCAAAAAGATATTCTTCTCTATCGCCGGAATAATGCCTTTCTCCAACGCGGTATCAAACAGTAATTGAATAGCCTTGCGACCTTCCCCACCTAAATCGACAGAGTACTTGTTCACGTAAAGCTCAATGTGTTTATACATTACTTCTTCACTCATTTCCTGCGCATGCTGGCGGATAAAATCCAATCCTGATTTTGGATTAGCAAATGCAAACTCCACCGATTTTCGCAATACACGATTAATTTTATGCTGAACATCCTCAGGTAAATTACGATTAGCCACGATGCCGCCTAACGGGATAGCGCAGCCGGTTTCCTTCTCCCAGTAATCGCCCAAATCAATGATCTTATTAAGGCCTTTGTCCTGGTAAGTAAAACGATTTTCGTGGATGATCAATCCGGCATCAACGCGACCTTCTAAAACGGCATTTTCAATGTCAGAAAATACCAGCTCAACTTTACTGGTAGCTTGGGGGAATGCCAGTCCTAACAGGAAGTTTGCAGTAGTATATTTCCCGGGGATGCCTATTTTAAATTCTGAGCCCTGAGTTTTAAGTTTGGGGTAAAGCGCTTCAGGATCACCTTTACAGATCAGCATCGGCCCCACTCCAAAACCCAGCGCGCTGCCGGCATCCAGCAACACATAATTATCTACAACATAAGCAAAAGCGTGGTAGCTTAGTTTGGTGATATCCAGTTCGCGGCGAAAGGCTTTTTGGTTAAGCGTTTCAACATCATCATAAAACACCTCAAAGTCCAGGCCTTCGGTGTCTATTTTATGATGTATCAGCGCGTCAAAAATAAAGGTATCATTGGGGCATGGCGAAAAGCCAAGTGTCAGTTTCATGGTATCAGAGGTTAGAGATTAATTAATCAGGATAGCTGCGACATTCACTAATTCGCTCATGTATTATTAAAGCTGTCTGATCAATTCCAGCGCAAATGTATTCAGATTTTTAACAGCAAGCCCTATCTTCCAGTTATCGCGATTGCGTTTTTCTACATAATTTGACACTGCCCTGATTTGCACGCAAGGCACCTTCAGCTCGCGGCAGGCATAGAAGAATGCTGCGCCCTCCATGCTCTCCAATTGCGGGTTAACCCGATCAATAACTCCGGCTATGGTTCCTTCATTGCCGTGCACAGTATTAACCGTAATAGACGATACTTTTGGCAGCGCTATCTTTTGAGTAAAATGTCCGAGGCTGCTGGTGGGATTGAAAATGCTTGCGCCTAAGCCTAATTGTTCTATGTTAATGAAACGGGTATCATCTTCAGCACCCAGTTCCGCAAAGGTGTCTTTGGTAATCTCTACCACATCGCCCAATTGGATATTACGATCAAAGCTGCCGCCTATACCCAGGTTAATTACCAGGTTATATACGTTATGCGGCAAATGCCTGCCTAAGGCAAATGCCGTAGGCACCATACCTGCGCCTGTAACCAGCACCGAGCAGTTAGCTACCGATGTATGCCTGGGCATAAAGAGATTATCGGCCTCGTCTGATTTCTGCATACCCAGGGCTTGCATTAAAGGCTCAACCTCGGGTTGGGTGGCAACAACAATTAGTATGCGCATTGTGGCTTTTTATGCTAATATAACTAAAAAATTATCTGGCGTATTATCATCGTAATGTAATTGTCATGATAAGGGCAAACCGTATGCCGCAATTAAATAGCCTAACTAAACTTTTGTATATTTGCCATCGTAATTATTATGATGATACATATAACGCGCAAAGAACATTTTAACGCTGCACACCGCATGTACCGCGATGAATGGAGCGCTGAAAAAAATATTGAGGTATTTGGCAAATGCGCCAACCCAAACTGGCATGGTCACAACTATAATTTGTTTGTAACTGTTAAAGGAGATGTTACCGCTCAGACAGGTTATTTAATAGACTTGAAAGAGCTTAAGACTATCATTAACGACTACGTTATCGAGAAGCTTGACCATAGGAATATTAACCTGGATGTTGATTTCATGAAGGGCAAAATGGCATCGACCGAATTGCTTTGCATTGAGATATTCAGACAACTAAAAGCCCCCATCGAAGCTCATGCAGGTGTATTTTTACATTCTGTAAGATTATTTGAGACCGAAAATAACTCGGCAGAATATTTTGGCGAATAACCCCATATCATGATTGAAGATAGCAATATCCCCGACAGGGATGATGACATTAACGGCTACGAAAAAATTGACCGTTATAACCCTGAACTGATACAAAGCCTGTCAGTACACTACAAAGAGATTTTAACGCAATTAGGCGAACATCCCGGGCGCGAAGGGTTATTAAAAACACCTGAGCGTGTAGCTAAGGCCATGTTATATTTAACCCACGGGTATGATGTCGATCCTAAAAAGATATTAAACTCTGCCCTGTTTAAAGAGGAGTATAGCCAGATGGTAGTGGTTAAGGACATTGAAGTATACTCCATGTGCGAGCATCACATGCTGCCGTTTTTTGGCAAGGCGCATATTGCCTATATTCCTAACGGATATGTGGTAGGTTTAAGTAAAATACCACGTGTGGTCGACGCTTACTCGCGCCGTTTACAGGTTCAAGAGCGTTTAACCAATGAAATACGCGATTGTATCCAGGAAGCGTTGCAGCCTGTTGGCGTGGGCGTGGTTATTGAGTGCCGCCACCTGTGCATGTGCATGCGCGGCGTGCAAAAACAAAATTCGGTTACTACTACCTCAGCCTTCTCCGGCGGATTCTTCCAGGAGAAAACAAGGGCAGAGTTCCTTAACTTAATTTCGCAAAAATTAAGTTAGTGATCGAAAATTAGCTAATTAGAGATTGGGCTTTAATTCACACAATACCTTTTCAATAATGTTATTAACTAATCACTGATCGATTACCAGATTTGAAAACCAACTAATCTCTAATCAACCAATCACTAGTCACCACATATGAAAGCATACATTTTTCCAGGACAAGGCGCGCAGTTTGTAGGTATGGGTAAAGACCTTTATGAGCAATCTGAACAGGCCCGCCAACTATTTGAACAAGCCAACGATATTTTAGGCTTCCGTATTACCGACATAATGTTTAATGGTACCGATGAGGATTTAAAGCAAACCCGCGTTACACAGCCTGCTATATTTTTACACTCAGTAGTATTGGCTAAAACATTGACAGACTTTAAGCCGGCTATGGCAGCAGGTCACTCACTAGGCGAATTTTCCGCTTTGACGGCTGCAGGTGCTTTGTCATTCGAGGATGGTTTACGTTTAGTAGCGGCACGCGCCAATGCTATGCAAAAAGCCTGCGAGATACAGCCTTCAACTATGGCCGCTATTTTAGGCCTGGATGATTTTACTGTGGAGGACATCTGCCAGCGCATTAGTGACGTAGTGGTTCCGGCAAATTATAACTGCCCGGGTCAACTGGTTATATCGGGCACGATATCAGGCATCGACAAAGCATGCGAAATGATGACCGAAGCCGGTGCTAAAAGAGCTTTAAAATTAAATGTAGGCGGTGCGTTCCATTCGCCGTTAATGGAAGCTGCACGGGTTGAATTAGAGCATGCTATTGTACATACTAACATCAATAAGCCGGTATGCCCTATCTATCAAAACATAGATGCACGGCCGCATACAGACCCTGAGCAAATTAAACATAACTTAATTGCCCAGCTTACCGGCCCGGTTAGATGGACGCAGACCGTTATACACATGATTGAAGACGGCGCTACCTCATTTACCGAAGTTGGACCAGGCAATGTGTTGCAGGGGCTGGTTAAGAAGGTTGACCGCGCTATGCCTACAGCGAGTGCGTCGTTGGTATAATTACTTAGTTTAAATTAGGAAAAAGGGATTATGCAGTTAACTGCGTTATCGTGAAATCCCGCCTAAGTGCAGGCGGGATTTTTAGTACATACTCTCCAAAGACGCTTAATTCTCTGTGGCATCGCTTAATCTGCAAATAATGTTTTGTTGTTGTAACAAACAGATAGCAGCTTAGTCTATTATGCGGCTTCGTCTTTGGTGTTACGAACCAGGCTTATACCAGTGAAAAAGAATATAATTGCGATTATACCTATCACTGTCAGATTCGTGAAATCACCGCTGCGCTGGATAATGCTAACGCCGGTATAAATAAGGCCAATAATGCCCAAAATAGTGAGGATGGTGCCAAAAGTTCTTTTTACGTTCATTGCTTCGTTTATTTTTAAACAAGTAATAAATAACACTATATTTATTTTCAACTAAATCTAAAAGTCATGACAAGCCAAATAGTTTCATTATTTGTTGTTTTTATTTTAATCATTATTGTTTTCTCGTCGTTTGTAACTGTTAAACAAGGTACTATAGCCGTAATTACGGTCTTTGGCAAATATCGCCGCATATTAACCCCGGGCTTAAATTTTAAAGTGCCGCTCATTGAATCCATTTATTCAAAAATATCTATTCAGAATCGTTCGGTCGAACTGGAATTCCAGGCGGTAACGTTTGACCAGGCCAATGTTTATTTTAAGGCGATGCTGTTGTTTTCGGTGTTAGATCAGCAGGAGGAAACCATTAAAAATGTAGCCTTTAAGTTTGTGGACGAACGTAACCTGATGCAGGCGCTGATCCGTACGGTTGAAGGTTCTATTCGTGCATTTGTAGCTACTAAGCGCCAGTCGGAAGTATTAATATTAAGGCGTGATATTGTAGAGCATGTAAAAGAACAGCTTGACCAGATACTGGAAACGTGGGGCTATCACCTGCAGGATCTGCAACTGAACGACATCACATTTGATGAGGTGATCATGAAATCAATGAGCCAGGTAGTGGCTTCAAATAACCTGAAAGCCGCCGCGGAAAACGAAGGCCAGGCGCTGTTGATTACCAAAACCAAAGCTGCCGAGGCTGAGGGAAATGCTATCAAAATATCAGCTGAGGCCGAGCGTCAGGCATCGCAGCTTCGTGGTCAGGGTGTGGCGCTGTTCCGCCAGGAAGTAGCTAAGGGTATGACAGTAGCTGCAAAAGAAATGGAGACTGCACATATGGATACTTCAGTAATCTTATTTACCATGTGGACCGAATCCATTAAGCATTTTGCAGAAAACTCTAAAGGTAACGTGATTTTCCTGGATGGCTCGACCGACTCGATGCAAAAAACCATGAAGGAGATGATGAGTCTCAGCGTTTTACAGGCAGAAAAGACTAAAAAATAAATAATAGCTCGTTAAGTTAATAGAATAAACCTTTGCGTTTTGGCGTAGTCCAAAGGGGCAAATATTTAAACTATTAATTTAATGAGATTGATTTTCGTGAGGGCGATCTGCGCTTTAGGCATCACCCTGTGTGTAACTGATTTAGCCCTCGCCCAATCAAGCTACAGGCAATTAACGGTTAACGATTTCAGGGGAGCGCCCCAGAACACCGGCGACAATACTGTCGCTCACACTAAATGCACTATTGATTTTAAGTATTATCTTGCCGGTATCCGGAACGGGGCTTACCAACTTACTTTTGATGTAAGGGTATTGATGCGCCCGGATAGATCATGGATTGATTTTCGTCGGGTTACTACGCAAGCCATGTTGCGACGTGTGCTTAACCACGAGCAGGGGCATTACAATATATCTTGCTTAGAGCAGCAGGAAATTTTGCGTGAAGCCAGTCGGCTGCGCTTTAGCGAAAACTACCGCGCCGAGGCAAGTGCACTATTTGACCGCATACATGCAAAATACGACCTGCTTAACCAAAATTACGATATAGATACCCGCCATATGCTTGACGACAAACAGCAGCACAGTTGGGATGTATATTTTCAGCGCCGGATAATGTATGCGCCGCCAATTGCAAAAGCGGGTTATTAAAATCCCTTTTTGCGCGTCACTCCTGGTTTTCGCGCCTTTTTACTCTCAGTAACGCCGACACCCTCGGCACCATACTGACGGGCCATTTTGGCTATTCGGTCTTCCAGGCTCTCAGTCGTAAATCGTTCGCGGCCCAGGCTGTCTACCATTATGGGGAAGGCAAACGGGGTAGGGCGATCAACAGTTTTCAAGATGATGTTTTGTGTTTGAATGCGTTGCAAAGCAGCGCGTAGCCTGAATTCTTCGAGCTGAAAAGCTAATGCTTCATTATAAGCCTGACGTACCAACAGGTTATCGGGTTCATACTCGCTGAATACATCAAACAATAACGACGACGATGCCTGTAAATGTTTGTTTTTAACCTGTTGACCGGGAAAACCTGTAAATACGAGTCCGCCAATATGAGCAATGTCTCTAAAACGGCGACGGGCCATTTCATTAGCATTCAAACTGTGCTGAATATCGTCAAGTAAATTATCTATCGAGAAAAAATCGGCATCTTCTAAAACTTCTTCAATCGGTACGTCATCATCGGTTAGCAATTCAAAACCATAATCGTTCATAGCAATAGAGAAACTGGTTGGCC
Organism: Mucilaginibacter panaciglaebae; assembly: GCF_039539265.1. Taxonomy (NCBI): domain Bacteria; kingdom Pseudomonadati; phylum Bacteroidota; class Sphingobacteriia; order Sphingobacteriales; family Sphingobacteriaceae; genus Mucilaginibacter; species Mucilaginibacter panaciglaebae. The sequence goes on along the minus strand of NZ_BAABCV010000010.1, from coordinate 107,598 downwards.
TTATGCGTGCTATGCGATAGGCCAGCAAAGATCCCATCCCCTCATGCACCAACCGGCCCTCAAATGGATAAAATAACAAGTGATGCCCCTCTCGCGATTTAAACGACTCGATCAAAAACTCATGGCTTTGGGGCAGGTGCGATAGTTCCTGCTGCAAATTAAACAGGGGTTTTAACGCTTTAACCTCAATATCCTTTTCGATGCCATGGGCTACTTCATCCAGTTTGTCTCTGAATACTGCCGCCAGTTGCGATGACAGCGGCATGCGCCCACCGTTCCAACTGGGTATCATTCCTTTGTTAGCGTTTGATTTTTTGACATAAGCGGTCATCTCCTTTATACGTACAAACTCCAGGCTACGGCCTGCAAACCAAAAGGTGTTGCCCGGTTTTAGCTTAGAGATAAAAGACTCCTCAACCGTCCCAAGGCTGCCTCCGCTGAGCCACTTTATGCGGATGCTCATATCGCTGGTAATTGTACCAATGCTTAAACGATGTCGCATGGCCACGCGCCGGTTGAAAACTTTATATACTCCGTTCTCGATCTCGACCTTTAAAAATTCATCATACTGCGCCAGTGTTTTCCCGCCGTGAGTAATAAAATCCAGCAATTGGTTAAACTCACTGCGACTCATATCGGCAAAAGCGTAGGTTGTCTTTACTTCGTCAAAAAGCTCATCTGCACGGAAACCTTCAGAAACCGCCAATGTAACCATGTACTGTATTAGCACATCCATTGCCAATAAAAGCGGATCGCGGCTTTCAAATATTTTGCGTTTTATGGCTTCTTTGAGTGCCGCACCTTCCAGTAATTCCAAAGAATGTGTCGGTACAAAATAGGCTTTAGAGACCGCTCCGGGATGGTGGCCGCTTCGACCGGCCCGCTGCATGAAACGCGCTACACCCTTAGGACTGCCCACTTGCACAACGGTATCTACAGGGCGAAAATCCACGCCCAGGTCCAGGCTTGATGTACAAACTACAACTTTTAGGGCCTCGGCGTGCAAGGCTTGCTCCACCCAGTTTCTCAAATCATTGTCCAGCGATCCGTGATGCATAGCCATTACGCCTGCATATTCCGGGTAATTATCTAAAATAGCGTGATACCAGATCTCTGACTGTGAGCGGGTGTTGGTGAATATGAGTGTGGTTTTGCTTTTGGCTACAATCTCCATTACCTGCGGCAAAAGTTTCAATCCTATATGCCCTGCCCACGAATAGTTTTCGATGTTCTCTGGTATAATGGATTGGATATCCAACTTTTTGTCCACATTGGCACGCACCATTTTAACCTGCTCTGGTGGAAAATCATTACCTAATAGTACTTCTGCGGCTTGTTCCAGGTTGCCGATGGTTGCGCTGATACCCCATATTTTAAGTCTTAAGTCTGTAGTTTTAAGTCCTAGGTCTTTTATTCTTGAGATTTTAGACTCCTGACTTCCGGCCTCAGACTTCCGGCTCATGAATTTCAACCTACTCACCCCCAACTCCACCTGTACGCCGCGCTTAGTGCCCAGTAGCTCATGCCATTCATCGACTACTAAAACCTGCAGACTTTGAAAAATTTTGGGATATTCTTTCTGAGCCAGCATCAGGTGCAGGCTTTCGGGAGTGGTGAGTAATACTTCGGGTAGTTTTTTCTTTAGTGCAGCTTTTTCGGCAGCCGACGTATCGCCGGTGCGTGTGGCTATTTTCCAGGGGATTTGCAGGTCATCGCAAACCTCTTGCATAGCTTTGCGGATGTCGTTGGTGAGCGCACGTAAAGGCGTTATCCAAAGCATCTGCAAGCCATTGTTTTGCCTTGTTTGATAGTCGGGGTGCTTATTGATGAAATCGGCCAGGAAAGGCAGAAATAAAGCGAAAGTTTTACCGCTGCCGGTGGGCGCATTAAGTAAGCCTGAATAGCCGGAAAGGTAAACCGATTCCATCTCGCGCTGAAACGGAAACTGGTGCCAGTTTTTTCGTTGGTACCAATCCTGTATAACTTTTTGCCCCGGGCTCATCATTATGTAGCTAACAAAATAGCAAATCTTTTGTGAAGAAAATAAAAAGTCCCGCCTGCAAAGGCGAGACCAATATTATTTTGCTGATCAAATGACTTATTTCTTCTCAGGCATTAAAATTAGCTTGATCAAATTAGTACTGTTCAGATACTTGTTGGCTGTATCTTTAATGGTTTGTGCGCTAACGTGCTCCAAAGTCTGTACGCGCGACAAAAGTTTATCCGGATTTTCCTGGTTTTGGGCAGCCGACGTTAATTCAGCTTGCCAGAATGCATTTTGTTTGTATTGTGATTGTATGTTATGTGCCTCCCGCTCTACAAACAGCTTGGCCTCGTTAGCTGTAGGGCCGTTTTGTTTAAGTTTGTTGATCTCGCCCAATAAAAAAGTTATCGCTTTATCAGTATTACCCGCATCAGCCATGAATGAGATAGTTACTTTATAGCGGCCTTCCGGAATTTTAACATAGCTTGCACGTACGCTTGGCGAATAAATACCATTGCCGTCTTTTAATGAGTCGACCAGACGGATATTAAGCACTTCTTCCAATCCGTCCAATTGAAGGTTGTTGGCATCGTTATAAGCATAAGCACCGTCAAATATCAGCTGAACGGTTGATTTATCGCCTGTGCCTTTAGTTATAGTTTTGGTGATCTGCCCTGCCGGCGGATGTATATTCAGATTTTTAAATGTCTCGTGGCTATTTGTCGACGGCAAGCTGGCCAGGTAAGTAGCCACAAACGGGATAATATCTTTCACCGTAAAATCGCCGGTAATGGTAAAAGTAAAATTGCTGGCATCGGCAAAGCGAGCTTTATAAAAGTCATAAGCTTTATCAAGGCTGGCAGCGTTTAGCTTGTCTGCGGTTGCAGGCATGCTCCTGACGTTGTATCCGCCTAAAACAGCTAATACCGTATCCTGGTAAACGGTACCGGGATCATCTGCGTTTTTTACTAGTGCTGATTTTGCCTGATCAATATAGTTTTTCCAAACCGTTGCATCCTTACGCGGATTGGTAAAATACAGGTAAAGCAACTGCATCGCCGGCCCAAAGTTATCTGCTGATGCATAACCAGAGACACCTTGTGAAATATCGCTGATATAGGGGGTGATGCCGAAGCCCTTATCGCCGATCATTTTATTGACCTGTGTTTGGTTAAATGAGGCAACACCGCTGCTGGCAATAACCTGCGCCGCTATATTGGCCGATGTGAAGTCGGCATCAGGAGCCAATGAAGTACCTCCCATGGCATAAGCCGAGATCAGCACCTGGTTAGGAACAAATGTAGTGGGCTTTAAGATAACTTTAGCTCCGTTGGATAGTTGAAGATTAATAACTGACAACGTGCTGTCAATTTTTATATCGATAACTTTGCCGGGGATTGGTGGTTTATCCATAAATGGCACCGCGCTATCATCTACATAAGCGGTAAGCCCGTTGCCCGCTTCGGCTACCCATTTTAATACGGTTTGCCCGGTGGGGAGCTTGTCTTTTTCGCTGTCATCAGCCTCGATTAAAATTACGCGGTTTTGATCGCTGATTAATCTGGCAGCCAATGTGTTAATATCCGTCAAAGATATTTTGCCAATGTTATTTATGTAGTAATCATACTCGTAATCAATACCAGGGATAGCCTGTTTGATGATAAATGCATGCTCATATTCGGTAGCAAGGTTTGCAGAGAGCGAATTGTCTTTAGCAGAATAAGATGCCGAAACCTGTTGCAAAATGTTTTGCTTGGCGCGTTCTAACTCGGTTAATGTAAACCCAAATTTACGGATACGCTCGGTTTCAGCTACTACAGCTTTAAATGTGGTTTCCAGATCTTGCGGTGATTTTGCTAACGCGATGGTTGTAAAAGCATCTTGCTTGCCAATAAATTCGGCGTAGCCGGCCTGGCCGTATTTAATAGGCGGCGAAGGTATTTTGGTCAGATCGCTTATCCGACTATTGATTAACTGGTTAAATATCGCAATGCGCATGTTCTGCATTTCATCGGCAGGCGTTTTAACAACTGTCCCCGGATGTTTGGACACCATTTGGATAAACGTATAAGGGAAACCCTTTTCAGTAGCAAGTTTTACAACTGTGCCCGGCGCCGCAGGCACTGTAAATTGAGGTTGTGGCTTTTCAGTAGCCGGGTTTCTTAATGATGCAAAGCTGAATCTGATCATTTCTTCAACCTTTTTCGGGTCGAAATCGCCCACGGCTACAATGGCCTGCATATCGGGCCGATACCAATCTGCATAAAAGCTTTTGATGGCTGCTACGTCCATGTTTTTTAGAGTAGCCTCGGTGCCCATAGGCAACCTGTTGCTATAGCGCGAGTTATTTAAAAGGACGGGTAATGTGGCTTGTTGTAATTTATCTTGTGGATTTTTGCCACCCGCAGCAGCCTGTTTAGCCATTAGGTCTTTCTGTGTGTCTAATGCTGCCTGATCAAAAGTGATGCGTGCAGCCCAGTTGGCTAAAAGATTAAATCCATCAGCAAATATTTTCGCGGTGTCCGTTGGTACGGTTAGCTGGTAAGTAGTTTCATCAAATGAGGTAAAGGCGCTGATATCGGCACCGTAACGGTCGCCCAGTCTGGCTAAATAGTTATCCAGATTTTTTTTGGGGAAGTCGCGGGTTCCTTCAAAAGCCATGTGTTGCACCAACATGGCCATACCACGTTGTGCATCAGTTTCTAAAACCGAACCAACTTTAGTTACCAGCATTAATTGAGCTTTACCTTTTGGCTGGCTGTTGGCTCTGATATAGTAGCTTAAGCCATTAGGTAATTTTCCTGCAATTACGTTTGCATCAAGCGGTAATACATTTGGATTGGCAGCCTTTGCAGCCGGTTTTGCGGCGATATTTGTAGTAGCTTTATTTGCGGGAGGAGTTCTTTTCTTCTTTACCTGGGCAATAACATTGCCCGTAGTGAAAAGCAATGCCGATGCCCCTAAAAAAACGATATGTTTAAAATTCATTTCAAGATCTGGAATATTATTCTGCTAAGATGCAAAAACGGTAAGAATAGTTAAAAATTATGGTAATGTTTATTCATTGGCCTGTTTTATTTTGCGTTGAATTTTAACGCATTAACTATCGCGAATTTCAGATTTTTAAAATCTGAAATTCAGGCTTGTTAATGTTAAACCTTGATGAAGATCTTTCGTTTATACAAAACCCACATCATTGCCCAGATCAGCAGCGTCATGCAAATAGCACTTACCAATGAGGCATTTTTAGGCGACAGGTAGGGCTGAAAAAGTATCTGGTACAATGACGAGTTGCCTGGCCGTATTTTATTGATATAATGCGGGATAAAATCTGACAACACATAGGCTGTTATAGCGTTAGCCCCAAAAGGCACAAAGAATGTAGTGAAACGTTTATGCCCCTGTACATCTATAAGCCAGTACGAAGCGGTTAGCGCAATGGTAGACCAGCCAGCGGCGTACAATACAAATGAGCTGGTCCATAAAGCTTTATTGATAGGGAAGAATAGGTCCCAAATCAATCCCAATACAATAGCCAGTGTCCCGTAGAAAAACATCCAGCTTGCTTTCACAGCATCCTCGCGGTCTTTGCGTTTTAGCCATGTGCCCACACGTATGCCGAATAAGCCTGTTGCGATAGCAGGCAATGTACCCAATAAACCCTCCGGGTCCCAGGTGTGCGATTCGCTCCATAAGTGATTGGTGGTAAAAACCAGGCGGTCAAGCCAGGCGCCTATGTTAGTTTCAGGATTGAGGCTTGCTACGTGCGTGTCAGGCACGGGGATAAAATTCATGAGCAGGTAATAAGCTATCAGTGATGCGGCAAACACCCAATCGCGCACGCGTTGCGATGCCTTGACGTATAGGACTGCGCAGATAAAAAATACCAAGCCGATACGCTGCAATACGCCCGGAAAACGCAGATGCTCAAAACCGGGATGCAGAATTAGTTGAATGCCCAGGCTTATTGCAATCAAAACTACCGCACGGCGTAAGGCCCCCCATAATATTTTTGCATGGTTAGCCGGATCGGCAGCTTTGCGCTCCATTGAATAAACGATAGACACCCCAACAATAAACAGAAAAGTGGGGAAAATCAGATCAGTAGGCGTGCAGCCGTTCCATTTAGAATGCTCCAATGGAGCGTAGATATTACCCCAGTCGCCGGGGTCATTAACCAGCACCATCGCAGCCACGGTAATACCGCGCAGCACATCTAAGGACAGCAGTCGCTTGTTTTGTGGTTTTGCCATTTAAAGGAGTATAATGCTCCTAAGTTAGTTAATAATAGCTAAAGCGTTGCGTATACATATTTAACTGTCCTGGTTACAATACCATTACTGGTTCTGCGGGTTAGCGGGTAACCATCGCTGTTATAAGTATAAGTGTAGGTTATCACCGCGTTGCTGTACATTGCTTTTTGGGTCAGAATATTATTTGTTGAACAGACATCGGCCGAACCCGCCATTGCACTTTTAATAGCTAACGACCAAGCAGTATAGGGGCTTTTCTTATCGTCGAAAGTGTAAAAGTTTACCTGGTCTTCCAGGTTATAGTCAGATTTGATCAGGTTATTATTGGCGTCAAATGTATACACGGTAACCTTGTAGCCGCTATCGCCATTAATGTGCAACTCGGTCACGTTATTTCCGGTATACACATAAGCATAGTTATCAACTAACTGGGGCACATGAGTGTAAGAGTGTCGCACGGCCGTTGTTATTTTTCCGCCGTTATAGCGAAACTCCTGGCTATATATGCTAAACTGGCTATTTAAATTATTGGTAATTGAAAAAAGTTCGCCATAATCATTGTAGACAAACGTATAGTTGCCTCCCGTAGATTTTTCTGTTGACAGCCTTTTTTTATCATCGTAGGTGTAAGTGGTGGTGGTGATGGTAACGCCATTTTTAGTACTATCTGAAAAAATCTGTCCAACCAGATATTTGATCTTATTGGTAGTTACTGTTGGCGATGTAAGAGTAGCCGGGACAGAATCGACCTTTTTGCAGGAGACACCAAGCGATGCCAACAAAATAGTTAGTGCTAACTGGTTTACGGTTTTCATAAGGATTGGTTTTGGAGGTTGTAGTAATAAAGTTACAGAGGCTGCCTGTAATAACCAAACACCAATCCTTACCTATACATCAGAAATAATAACGCTTAAAAGCCTCCATAGCAGCATAATCGGCCAGACCCAGTTGATCGTACGCTTCGGCGGTCTCGCGGTTGCGGTCTTCGGCGCGTACCCAAAACTCACGAGCATCCTCGCCGGGGAATACGGCCGGATCTTTTTGCGATTGGTGCTTGAATATGGCATGACGCTTAAGCAGTACTTCGTCGGGCGATAATGGTACGGCCATTTCAATTTCATGCGTAGCAAACTCAAACCACGCACCACGATACATCCACAGCCAGCAATCTTTAATCCAGTCTTCGGTGTCTTTTAACTGATTCAACGCAGCCACGATGATATTAAAACATACGATGTGCGTGCCATGCGGGTCAGCAAAATCGCCGGCGGCAAAAATCTGGTGCGGTTTTACTTGTTGCAGCAGGTCGATAGTCATTTGTACGTCGATCTGGCTTACAGAGTTTTTACTGACCTTGCCTGTTTCATAAAAAGGCAGTGCCATAAAGTGGATATGATCATCATGCAAACCTGCAAAGCGTGCACCTGCAATAGCCTCGCTTTTGCGGATAAAACCTTTTACTGCCCTTACTTCGGGTGTGTCTATCTGGTTAGGTTGTTTAGTTGCAAAGAACGCACGCATGTCGCTATGAATTTTTTGCAGTCTACCGGTATCGTCGCCAATGCTTTGATTAAAATCGATGGCAAACTCCATGTAGCGTAATACGTCGTCATCCCATACCGCAGTATTGCCCGAGGTTTGATAGGCCACGTGCACATCATGCCCCTGGTCAACCAGGCGTATAAAAGTACCACCCATTGATATCACATCATCATCAGGATGGGGTGAGAAAATAATGGATCGTTTTTTGGCAGGCAATGCACGCTCGGGCCGCTGGCTATCGTCGGCATCTGGTTTGCCGCCCGGCCAGCCGGTAATTGTATGCTGTATCTGGTTAAATATGTCAATGTTAATTTCATAAACCGGCCCTTGCTCTGTAGCCAGCTGCGCCATGCCATTGTTGTTGTAATCTTCCTCAATCAGCTTAAGGATAGGTTTGCCAACTTTTTGCGACAGCCAGATCACGGCTTTCTTTTTAAGTTCGTTGTTCCAAACGCAGTCTTTAACCAGCCATGGGGTATCAAAGCGCGTTAATTCTGAAGCAGCAGGATCGTCCAATATAAATTCTACATGTTCTGACAATTGCAGATACGTAGCCGGAACTTCTCCGGACAATTCGCCTTCGACAGCCTTTTTGATGATCGGCGCTTTCTTTTTGCTCCAGGCCATCAGGATGATCTCGCGGGCCTTGAATATGGTGCCCACACCCATGGTTATGGCTTTAGTAGGTACTGCATCTTTACCACCAAAATCGCGCGCGGCATCGGTACGGGTCAGGTCGTCTAGAGTAACTAAACGTGTGCCTGAGTTGGGTGCAGATCCCGGTTCATTAAAACCAATGTGACCGGTACGGCCAATACCTAATATTTGAAGGTCAAGTCCACCCAGCTCTTCGATTTGCTTTTCATAGTTTAAGCAAAAAGCGGCAATATTACTTTCAGCCAAAGTACCATCAGGGATATGAATATTAGCCCGGTCTATATCTACATGATCAAACAAATGCTGTTTCATAAAGCGCACATAACTTTGTGCCGATGTCGGCTGCATCGGGTAATACTCGTCAAGGTTAAAGGTGATAACATTTTTAAAACTCAGCCCTTCTTCGTTATGCATGCGAATCAGCTCGTCGTAAACTGCTATAGGGGTAACGCCGGTAGCTAAGCCTAATACTGTTTTTTCGCCTTTAGCTTGCTTGTCGCGGATGAGTTTAGCTATACGTTGTGCCACAGCAACAGCACCTGCAGCAGGGTTTGGATATACGGTTACCGGCAGTTTTTCATACCGGGTTGCTTCTAATAAATTTAATCTGGCCATAGTTAACAGGTTGAACGGGAGCAGCAAATATCGCAAATAATTAATTTAAGTTTGCCTCGGCCTGATAATTTAGTGCCAACCATTCGTATCTTACAGCACCAATATGGCAGCCCTGAATACCAATTTACAGCACCTAACCAAAGCGGCACAAAAGGCCGGGCGGATAGGTATTGGTTTAATGTCGGGTACCTCATTAGACGGGTTGGATATTGCGATCTGTAAGTTTGCGGGTAGTGGTTTGCAAACTCAATTTGAGTTACTGCATTTTACCACCATCCCCTATCCCGACAGCTTTAAAGACGATGTGCGCTCAGTGTTTTCGCGCCGGCAGGTTGACTTGGAAAAGGTTTGTCTGTTGAATGATTTCATAGGTGAATATCATGCTGAGTTAATCCTTCAGACGCTGAAAGATTGGAAAACAGATCCCACTGAGGTGGATTTTATAGCCAGCCACGGGCAAACTATTTACCATGCGCCAAAACGTTTACACGGGCATGAAGGGTATCCTAGCGCAACGCTTCAGGTTGGTGACGGCGATCACATCGCCGTAAAAACCGGTATTCTGACCATAAGCGATTTCAGGCAAAAACACCTAGCTGCCGGCGGTGAGGGCGCCCCGCTGGCTTTGTATGGCGATGTGTTGTTAGGGAGTAAAATTGGTGAAGACCGGATATTACTAAACATTGGCGGTATTGCCAACTTAACTTACTTACCCGGCAATGGCAATTTAGAGAGGGTATTATGCTCAGACATTGGCCCCGGTAATACACTGATAGATACCTTTTGCCGCAGTCTTTTTGATAAACCGTTTGATGAGTATTCGGCTATCGCATTTTCAGGCTCGGTTAATGACGATCTGTTGAGCTCATTGTTCCGGCACCCATTTTTTGCCGAGACAGTACCCAAAACTACCGGACCGGAACTATTCAGCGAAGATTATGTGCGCAAGGCCCAGGAGCGCTCAGATACCAGCCATATTAATGCAGAAGATCTGATAGCAACGCTGAGCGCATTTACCGGTAAAGCCATTGTTGATTTTGTAAGCGCGCATCTGCCTAAAGGCGCAAAGCTGTTTGTAAGTGGTGGCGGGGCGCGTAATCTTTTTGTGGTGCAGTACCTGCAAAGGCATTTGCCCGAATCCCTTATCGGCGATACCGCAGAGCTTGGTATTGATCCCGACGCTAAGGAAGCTATTTTATTTGCGTTATTAGGCAATGAGGCTTTGGCAGGCGAGGCTTTAGTTATTGGGAACAATCCGGCAGTGTTAATGGGTAAGTTTAGTTTTGCGGGATAATATTACAGATATAGAGACGCCATGCATTGCGTCCCTATGAATCACCAAAAACCGTATATTCGTCAAAAAACTTTAACTATCATGAACGCATACAGCATCGTACAACACCTGCACTCAGGTTTCAGGTATATTGTCCTTATTCTGTTTATTTATGCCATTATAGCTGCCTTTGTAGGCTGGCTGGGCAACAGGCCTTACACTAACGGCAACAGGTTAACCAATTTATTTGCCATGATATCTGTCCACACGCAATTGCTGATAGGCATTGTGCTGTACTTTTTAAGTCCGCTGGTAGCTTTTAACAGCACTACCATGAAAGATCCGGTTACGCGTTACTTTACAGTTGAGCACTGGGTAATGATGCTAGTTGCAATAGCTTTAATTACCATAGGCCACAGCAAATCTAAGAAGTTAATTACCCCTCAAAGCAAGCACAAAATTATTGCCCTGTTTTACAGCATTGCACTATTAATTATAATAGGTGCTTTAGCTGCAGGCAAAATATCTATCTTAAAATAAGCTGAAAAAAAGTATAAAAAAATTTGACAATTCAATTTTCTTTATAAATTTGCGTCCACGATGGTTAAAAAAGTAAATAATAAAAGCTGGTGGCACCAATTAAATTTGGCAGCCGGATAACTTTTTGACCATAGGAAACTAATCAATTGTAAACCTAATACAAAGACCCGGCGACCCTCATTCGCCGGGTCTTTTGTTTTTACAATATATTGAACTAATAATGAAAAAATATAAAATTAATACCACCTACAAACAGCAGCTTGCCGATACCACCACCCCGGTAAGCATTTACTTGCGTTTACGTGATGTATTCCCCAATTCTCTGCTGTTAGAGAGTTCTGACTATCATAGCCGCGAAAACAGTACCAGCTATGTTTGCTGCGATCCGATCGCCGGCATCACTTTGAATGACGGGCAGCTTAACCAACGCTTCCCGGACGGCAGCGAAGAAACGCTGGAAGCAGGCAAGTTTGAGCTGATAGAACAGATCAATGAATTTAGGAACAGCTTTGAAACCAATGCGCCGCCGGTGAAAATTACGGCTAATGGTTTGTTTGGTTATTTTACCCATGAGGCGGTCGAGCATTTTGAGACTATACGTTTGAAACAAAGTGACGATACCACGCGCAAAATTCCAACCATGCAATATAATATCTATCGTTATATCGTTGCGATAGACCACTTTAAAAATGAGTTGTATACCTTCCATAATCAGCCCGAGGGTGATACCGATACTACCGGACTGGATAAAATTCATGACCTGATCAAAAACAAGAATTTTCCAGAATATAGTTTCCAAAGTAAAGCCGAGGAGCAGTCAAATTTAACCAACGAGGATTTCATCGCAATAGTTGAAAAAATGAAGCAGCACATTTATCGCGGCGACGTTTTCCAGATCGTTCCGTCAAGAGCGTTCTCTAAACAATTTACCGGTGATGAATTTAACGTGTACCGTGCGTTGCGTTCTATTAACCCATCGCCATATCTGTTTTATTTTGACTATGGAAATTTCAGGATATTCGGCTCATCGCCCGAGGCGCAGATCACCATTAAAGATCGTCAGGCCACCATTTATCCCATTGCAGGTACCTTTAAGCGTACCGGCGACGACGAGAAGGATGCAGAACTGGCTTATAGCCTGAAGAATGATCCGAAGGAATCAGCCGAGCACGTGATGCTGGTAGATCTTGCCCGTAACGACCTGAGCCGCCATTGTGAGCATGTTGAGGTTAAAGCTTTTAAAGAGGTACAGTATTATTCGCACCTTATTCACCTGGTATCTATGGTGAGCGGTGAGCTACTGCCTGATGTGCCAACTTTTAAAGTGGTAGCCGATACCTTCCCGGCTGGTACACTGAGCGGCGCCCCGAAATACAGGGCTATGGAGATCATTGATCAAAACGAAAATATCAAACGCAGCTTTTATAGCGGCGCTATAGGCTATCTGGGCTTTAACGGCGACTTTAACCATGCTATCATGATCCGCTCATTCTTAAGCAAAAATAACACGTTGCATTACCAGGCAGGGGCGGGCATTGTAGCCGGCTCTGTACCGGAAAGCGAACTAAATGAGGTAAATAACAAGATTGCCGCGCTGCGAAGAGCTATTGAACTGGCCGAAGAATTATAGCAGTTCAATTGTGAAATTTATAACAAAAAGAATCTGATAGAACTTAATTTTGTGTATCCCTGTTAATTTAAAGAGAAGTGAGGTGAACTATGGCAAATAAAATATTGATTATCGACAATTATGATTCATTTACGTATAACCTTGTACACCTTGTAAATGAAATTGGCCTGCAATGCGATGTATGGAGAAATGACCAGTTTAAAATTGAGGATGTTGATGCTTACGACAAAATAATCCTGTCGCCTGGTCCGGGTATACCTTCAGAAGCAGGTTTGCTGTTAAAGGTGATTGAAAAGTACGCGCCCACAAAAAGTATTTTCGGTGTATGTTTGGGTCAGCAAGCTATTGCTGAGGTGTTTGGCGGCACATTATACAACCTTAAACAGCCAATGCATGGTGTAGCCACCACAATTGCGGTAACCGACGACAGCGAGCCTTTATTCAACGGCTTACCACACGAGTTTAAAGTTGGCCGCTATCACTCATGGGTTGTCGACGAAAAAGCAATGCCTAAAGTATTGACCGTTACCGCGATAGACGAATCGGATAATTCAGTAATGGCACTGCGCCATACGCAATATGATGTATGTGGTGTGCAATTTCATCCCGAATCTATCCTTACAGAATTTGGTAAAGAAATGATGAAAAATTGGTTAACCTCTACCCCCGAAGGCGGAGTAGTTAATAAATTGGTTAGCTTTGCCAACTAATATTAACCATAAATACTTAACCGACGCTCCACTTTAGGACGCTGGGGGCTTATGAATATCCTTGATAAAATTGTACTTAATAAAAGGGCCGAGGTAGAATCGGCTAAAAAAGATACCAGCATTAAAGAGTTAGAGTCATCGGCATTGTTTGGCCGCGCGACTTACTCTTTTAAAGAGTTTTTAAGCGCGCCTGACAGGACCGGCATCATAGCTGAGTTTAAGCGCCGCTCGCCCTCAAAAGGTATTATTAATGATCAGGTAGGTGTAGAGGGAGTAACTACAGCTTATGCTGCAGCGGGTGCTTCGGCTTTATCTGTACTCACGGATAAGGATTTTTTCATGGGTACCAAGACCGACTTGTATAAAGCTCGTCAGGCAAATCAGATACCTATTCTGCGAAAGGATTTTATGATCGATGAATTTCAGGTAATCGAAGCTAAATCTTTAGGTGCCGATATTATCCTGCTAATAGCCGCCATATTAACCCCCGAAGAAATTGATGCGCTGGCCAAACTGGCAAAAAGCCTGGGACTGAATGTTTTGTTAGAGGTTCATAACCTTGAAGAATTAGAACGTAGTATTAATACTAATCTGGATGCTATCGGCGTCAACAACCGCAATCTGGCCGATTTCACGGTATCAGTAGAAACATCCTACAAACTGGCTGAACACATCCCGGCACAGTTTATGAAAATCTCTGAAAGCGCCATCAGTGACCCTGACACGATTAAAGGGCTGAAGAAAGCGGGATTTAACGGATTTTTAATTGGCGAGAATTTCATGAAGCAGGCCGACCCTGGTGCGGCTATGGCTGAGTTTGTGAAAGGGTTATAGAACTCTTGTTATTGTTAGTTAAGTACCGCAATGTCAATATCAATGGTAGTAAGTAATATAAAGGGCAGGTAGTTTTAATATATAAAAGAAATTTACGGAAGGGGCCTAAATTTACTGGAAAATAAACATCCTATGAGTTCGCAAACCCACGATGACAAAACCTTTATCGATGCTGCCTTCAAAAAAGAGCCAGTCAGAAATGCAGAGTACAACAACTGCACCTTTAAAAGATGTGACCTTACCGAGTGCGAATTTGCGCTGACCAAATTCATTGATTGTGTTTTTGAAAACTGCAATTTGTCAATGATCAAGTTAGAACGATGTACACTTAATAATGTGTTGTTTAAGCAGTGTAAAATGCTGGGTATCAATTTTACATCCTGTGAAGATTTTCTGTTTAATGTTCAATTTGAATCCTCCTCACTCGATTATTCTTCGTTTATGATGAAGAATATTCCAAGAACTAAATTTATCAAGTCGTCTTTACGGGAAGTAACCTTTGCACGAGCCAATATCACGGGTTCTGTGTTTGACTATTGTAATTTAGAGGGGGCGATCTTTAATGACACCACTTTAAATTTAGTAGATTTTACTACTGCCGAAAATTATATTATCGACCCTGAATTAAACAAGATCAAGAAAGCCATTTTCTCGGCGCATGGACTGGAGGGCCTGTTGTATAAATATGACCTTAAGATAGTCTAAACGGCAAATCCAGTATCAATGTTTGATATTCTTATCGGCAAAATCAAATACTTTTTTCAATAGCGGCGTAGAGCGCATACCGCCCAAATTTTTGCGGATCTCTGCTTCCTGTGCAGCAATTTCAATAAAAAGGCCTTCAATAGCTTTTTGCGTGGCGTAGTTAGCTATATCCGGATTTATTCTTTTGACAAAAGGTATTTTGTTATAGGTGCTGGCTAATGATCCGTAATATCTGGTGGCATTCACTTTATCTAAACTCACTTTAATAACCGGTTGAAATTTAGCAGTTAAGTCGTTGGTGGTAGAACGTCTGAAATATTGGGTAGCTGCATCTTGCTGGCCCAGCAGGATGTTGCTTACATCCGTCAGTGTCATCTTCTTTATGGCATCAACAAAAATGGGAGCCGCCTGTTTGGCTGCATCTTCGGCGGCACGATTCAAGGACAAAATTGCATCGTCGCATACTTTATTAAAGCCCATTCTGCGTAGCGTTTTCTCAGCTTTTTGCGCCTCAGGAGGTAGCAGGATTTTTACTGCCGCATTAGCGAAAAATCCGTTTACTGCAGATAGCTTTGTGGTGCTGTTGAGCGTTCCCTGCTCCAAGGCTTGTTTTAAGGCAGTGCCAATTTCAAGATTTGTCGGAATTGCCTGAGCCCGGCTCGACAGTGTTAAACAAACAACCAGTAACGGCAGTAGCAGCAGTGATTTTTTCATGACTGCAAATTAATAAAAATCAGGATTGATTAATAGCCGAGGCCGCGAATCAGTGCAAATAACAAACCGGCTATCAACGCAGAAATAGGGATAGTAATGATCCAGGCCCAAACCAGGTTGATGGTAACACCCCAGCGTACTGCCGATACACGTTTGGTTAAACCTACGCCGATAATTGAACCAGTAATGGTATGTGTAGTTGAAACCGGTATGCCAAAATGCTCGGTGAAACCTAAAGTAATAGCGGCGGCAGTTTCGGCACTAACACCTTCAAGGGGGGTGATTTTGGTGATCTTGGTGCCCATGGTTTTAACAATCTTCCAGCCGCCAGACATGGTGCCTAACGCAATTGCCGAATAACAAGCCAAAGGTATCCATTCTGGCATAGCGGCGCCCGTGCCTATAATTTTTGAAGCAATTAACGACAGATATAAAATACCCATCACCTTTTGCGCATCATTGGTGCCGTGGGCAAAGCTCAACAAGCCCGACGACAGTAATTGTAAAACTTTAAACCAACGCTCGGCTGCTGCAGGACGGGCATTTTTACAGATATGTAAAATGATGATAGTAATAACATAGCCCACAAACAAACCTATAAAAGGTGCCAATACAATGTACAGGATAATAGGGACAATATAATGCATGTTAACCGCCATAAACGCGTTGGTGCCCATGTACAGCGCGTTGGTCATGCCTGCCCCGGCAAAACCGCCTATTAAGGTGTGCGATGAACTTGACGGAATGCCAAACCACCAGGTGGTTAAGTTCCAGGTAATAGCTGCAAGCAAACCCGCCAGTATAACGTGCATGTTAACAAAATCCTGAAAAACAATTTTTGAGACGAAGTTCGCAACTTTATGATCTTTAACCACAAAATAAGCGAGGAAGTTAAATGCTGCGGCCCATAACACAGCCTGAAACGGGGTTAATACTTTGGTTGAAACAACAGTTGCAATGGAGTTGGCAGCATCATGAAAACCATTGGTGTAATCAAATATCAGCGCCAGTGCAACAACTAATACTAAAAGGGTAGTAACCATTTATTTTACCGGTTGATTAGGCGTTCTTAACTAATATAGATTCCATAACATCTGCAGCGTCCTCGCACATATCAGTAGCAGTTTCTAAAGCAGCATATATTTCTTTATACTTTATTAAGCGGATGGCATCTTTTTCGTAAAGAAAAAGGTCGGCAACAGCGCGGTCAAACACATAATCGGCCTGGTTCTCAACACTGTTGATGCGAATACATGAGTCGGCAATAGCGCGTACATTTTTAAGGTCTTTTAACTCGCGAACTGCTTTTTCCAAATCAACGCTGGCTTGCAATACCAATTCTGACAGTTTGCGGATATGTTCATTATAATCCTCAATACGATAAAGGTTCATGCGGTTGGCTGCGCCTTGTATGTAGTCGGCTACATCATCAATAGCGCTGGTTAATGCGTGAATGTCCTCGCGGTCAAATGGCGTGATAAAGTTTTTACCCAGTTCCAGATAAACCTGGTGGGTTATCTCATCGCCGCGATTTTCCAATTTGTCAATTTGCTTAAATAACTCCTCGCGGGTTGCCGGATTGCTGCTATTAACAGTTTCAACCAATATAGTAGCCATAGCCACCACGTTGTTTGATGCTTGCTCGAACAATGGAAAAAATACCTTTTTGTCCTTCGGAACAAAATATTGGAAAATGCTATTTAATGACATAATTATTTAATGTGAGTCAAAGGTAAGCTTGTAATGTTAAATTAATGTTAACTTTTCAGGATAGGAATATGCGTAAAAGGTATATTCTGACCTACTTTTTGCAGCGTAAAGCCAAAGGTTGAGCCAACGCCTTCTGTGCTGCGCACGTTAATGGTTTGCTGATGTGCTTCTACAATATGCTTAACAATAGCCAATCCCAGGCCCGAACCTCCAATTTGCCTTGACCGGCTGGTATCCGTACGAAAAAAGCGTTCAAACAGCCGTGGCAGGTACTTTTCTTCAATGCCCATACCGTCATCTGTCACTTCTATTAATACTTGATCGTGCAACTCAAACAACGTGATCCAGGTGTTACCGCCTTCTTTTCCATATTTAAATGAGTTATCAATAAGGTTAACCAGTACCTGGGTAATTTTCTGCCGATCTGCATTTACCTGTATCGCCTCGTCATATTTTTGTTTGAATATTAATTTAATATGGTGCTGTTTGGCCTTTATTTCCAGCGATTCAATAACTTCCTTGATCAAATCATTGATCTTGAACCTGGAATAATTAATCGGTAATTCACCCGATTCGAGCTTGGAAATCTCATCAAGGTCTGTAATCAGATAACTTAGGCGATCAACGTTTTTCGATGCTTTGTCTAAAAACTGCCGCGCCATATCGCGGTCTTCAAAATCATCATCCTGCAAGGCCTCAATATAACCCTGGATAGCAAAAAGCGGGGTTTTAAATTCGTGCGAGATATTCGATAAGAAATCGCGCCTGAATTTTTCCTGCGTACGCAGCATGTCGATCTCAATTTTCTTTTCCCGGGCCCATTCCTGCACCTCTTGTTCAACGTCATTGATAGGGTCAGAGCTCATGTGCTCGCCCAAGGCATCGCGCAGGTCGCGGCCCAGTTTTAAGTTATGGATGAGTTTGTAGATGAGTTTGATCTTAGAATAAACATACTTTTCAATCAGCCAGTAAAAAACAATAAAGCTTGATATGATAGTGGCCACAAAAGTAATAGCCATGTCATAAAATTTATGCTGAAAGTAATAGTTAACCGCCGAGATAGTAATGGCTACCGCCAGCGCGTTGATGAAAACCAGTACACGTAATTTCATAGCATAAAGGTAACAGATTTGTAGTTGATTAGCTACAGTAGCGATGTTAAGTGAGCGTTAAGGATAGGTTATGCATTTAATACTACTGCTTATGTTCCTTTGTCAATTGATGTAACGACAAAAAGAGAAAGCGCGGTATCTTAATTCACCAGTAACTTATACCCCTTGCCGTGCACATTGATGATCTCGACACACGGGTCGTCTTTTAAATACTTGCGTATCTTGCTCAGGAAAACGTCCATACTGCGGCCGTTGAAGTAGTTATCATCGTGCCAGATGTGCAGCAGTGCTTCTTCGCGGGTAAGCACTTCATTGCGTTTTAAGCACAGTAATCTTAACAGCTCTGCTTCTTTGGTCGACAGTTTTTGCTGCGTGCCATCTATACCAATAATTTGGGTAGTATAGTCAAAGTCATATTTGCCTATTTCGAAACGGGTAGGCTGGGCTTCTTCTTTTTTGCCTGTATTTTCGGTGCGCTTTAACAGCGCATTAATGCGCAATAACAGCTCCTCGATACGGAACGGTTTAGTGATGTAATCGTCGCCGCCCAAGTTGAACGCTTCAGTCTTATCCTCGATCATGCCTTTGGCAGTAGCAAAAATAATAGGCACCTGCGGATTGATCTTGCGGATGTCTTTACCCAGCGTGAAACCATCCTTTTTGGGCATCATCACATCCAATATCAGTAAATCGTAGTTTTGCTTGGTAAAAGCCTGCAAGCCCTCCTCTCCATCTGTACATAACACAACATCAAACTTGCCTTTTAATTGCAGGTAGTCCTGGAGTAACAAACCCAGGTTCGGGTCATCTTCAACCAGTAATAATTTTTTCATGGAGCAGGTTTTGTGTGGTTTATGTTTTATTAACGGTTAATGAAAGCTCATTATGTTAAGCACCCTGAAATTTCAACTCAAACTCAGATCCTTTATCTTTTTCAGAGCGCACGTTTATTGTGCCATTTAATCGTTTTACTATGGTATTAACGTAGCTCAACCCCAAACCAAAACCCTTTACATTATGTACGTTACCGGTAGGTATCCGATAAAATTGTTCAAATATCTTAGCCTGCTGGTCGCGGCTCATGCCAATGCCTTTATCGGCTACTTTGATAACCACCTGCCCGTTTTTATTTGAGCTGCTGATGGTGATATGCGGCCTTTCTGTACTGTATTTTATGGCGTTGTCTATGAGGTTATATAACACATTCGAAAAATGGAGTTCATCGGCGTTGATCACGGCATTTTCAGCATCCAGCTCAAGTACAACCTCGGCCTCACATTTCTGTAATTTAAGCGACATGCTATCTACCACTACGCTTATCATCTCATTAACGTCAATTGGTTTTTTCTCCAGCTTGAAGTCGTTCTTGTCAATTTTGGCAATGTTTAGTACCCGCTCAATATGGCTGCCCAGGCGCTCGTTCTCTTCGTAAATAATATTCGCCAGGCGGGCAATGCGGGTCCTGTCTATAGCCACTTCGCTGTCTTTCAAAGCCTCAGCAGCTATCATAATGGTTGATACCGGCGTTTTAAACTCGTGGGTCATGTTGTTGATGAAGTCGGTCTTCATCTCAGATATCTTTTTTTGGCGCAGGATGGCGAACAGCGTAAAACCAAAGCAAAATATAAGTACCAGTAACAGCCCGCCGGTAACGCCCATGGTTGCGGTCATGCGGCCAAGTATAAGCGAGTTTTTTTGTGGAAAGGACAGCCTGATCATCCCCGGATCATTGATTACCTCTTCTTTAAATATCTGGGTGTTATAACTGTCAGACGCATTGAAAACCGGCCGCGCACCTGTTTTGTCCAAAGCGGTGGAATAGATTACCGAGTCATTTTTAGCGGTAGATATTTCATAGCTAAATGGCAGGTAGATGCCTTGGTTCTGCAACTCGGTGCGTAGCAGGGTGTCTACAAAAAGCGGATTATTGATACGTTTACGTAAAGGTTCGTTGGATCGCTGGTACTCGTTCACCACATTCTGGATAACGTTTTGATGGTTCTTACCTTCCAGATTTTGGAGCGAGTCGGCCGCCAATAATTTTTTAAAGCGATTAACCTGTTCTGCCTTCCGCTTACGTTCCTGTTCGGCAACCCATAGCGGGTTTATCCTTGTTTTGGTAATCAGCTGCTCGCCAAATTGCGGATCGATGTATACCATGCGCTGCACAATATATTTGTCGATTTTGCGGTGGTTATTAGGTTCAGGCGTCTGAATAACCGGTGTAAAACGGCCATAGGCTACACCATTTTCGTCAGTGCCTACTTCAAGATGTAGTTGTATGCGGCTTTCCAGTTCCTCAAGGCGCTGGGTCATCAGCATATGTTTCAAGCTGTCGCGCAATGCAGCCAGCTTATGTTTGCGGCGTAATTGTTTTTGTAGCGAGTCTTTATTTGACGACGAAAATTTAACGTTAGTGTTGCCTTTGTCGCTGATCTCGATAGTTTGTTTCTCGGTAAGTGGTTTATAGTTCTCGGCCATACGGCTGGCCTTGTTCATCAAAAAGTTATCGGCATCTTTTCTTTTTAACTTCTCTACAACGTTGCTCAAAGCCTCATTAACCGAACGGTCAAACAGTGTTGACTGTAAATTATACGACTGCACTAAAAAGTATAATTGCGTAGCAAGCACACCCAATAGCGCAAAGCCCATCAAGCCAATAATTATGCGTATGCTGCTCTTTTTCAATCCGGTTACTTTTAAGTAAAAACAAAAATATTTGAAATTAAGCTACAAAAGCTGCATTTAACAATTTTTAACATCTTGGTAAGGGCATTGAGGTTTGGCTAAACGGATAATGCCTGAAGAAAGATTAATTCGTAACCGATTAAGCTAAAGCCACTTTAATTTACTTTTGATCTGCCCATAAATGAGAAGGTAGTGCATAGCGTAATAGGTCGCACATGTTTTTTCATTGCCGTTGGCTGAGGCCTAACAAAACAGGCTGCCTTTTTGAGACAGCCTGTTCATGATGCTTTAAGATGTTAATATAGCCTTATATCAATTAAAATGGCAAATCATCATCTTCGGGCGCCGAGCTGATATCAGCCGGAGCAGCGTACTCTGGGGCAGGGGCGCTGCCTGCACCGTTAAGCACGTTAACGCGCCATAACTGCATAGAGTTAAAATAGCTTTTCTTGCCGGTTTTGTCAGTCCATGGACGGCCTCTTAAGTTAAAGAAAACCTCTACATCGTCGCCAACTTTCAGGTTATCTATCAGGTTGCAGCGGTCTTGAATAGCTTCAAATTTCAAGTACTCCGGATATTGCGGATTCTCTACATATTCAACTATCAATTCTCTTTTTTTCAATGCTTCTGTAACCTGCATTGTTGGGAATATCTCGTGTACTTTACCCTTAATTTCCATAATTTCAAAAAATAAAAACGTAAAGTTAACAGATAAAAGTGTGTAACATCGCACAATATTTAGTAAGTTTTCCACACTGGTATATCCATTGTCCGAACAAATATTGTGGCAATGTTTTTTAAAGGCTACTTTTGCAGCTTATCTAAAAATTTAAACAAACAGGTTAGCTATTTAACTTGTTTAACGCTATATAATGTCAGTTTTCCAAACCGAGAGTAAAATCATCATCACCTGTAATAAAAGGTTATCGCCTTACCTTCAACAAGAAGTCGAGGAGTTAGGCTTTACGCCTGTCCGCATTTTTCAAACGGGGATAGAGCTGCAAGGCACCGTTACCGAAACCATCCCTCTTAATCTAAACCTACGTTGCGCCAGCCAGATATTATACCTGCTTAAAAGCTTTACGGCTGCCAATCCGCAGGAATTGTATGAGGAACTGGTACAGATCGAATGGGAAAATCTGATAGATTTCAGCGGTTACTTCTCGGTGACCTCCAACGTAAATAATGAGCATATTTTAACGCCACTATTTGCTAACGTAAAGGTTAAGGATGCTATTGTCGACCGTATTAAATCGGTAAAAGGCATCAGGCCCAACTCGGGTGCCGATGCTAATAAAGCCGTCGTGCATTTATACTGGCAGGACGACCGCGCGGAGATATTTTTAGACACTTCCGGCGAAACACTGGCCAAACACAGTTATCGTAAAATCCCCGGTAAGGCACCTATGCTCGAGGCATTGGCTACATCAACCATTATGGCTACCAATTGGGACCGCAACAGTACTTTCATTAACCCCATGTGCGGTTCCGGAACTCTGGCTATCGAGGCAGCTTTGCTGGCTACAGATAAACACCCCGGACTTTTCCGCATGAATTATGGTTTTATGCATATAATGGGTTATGATGAGCAGGTTTTTTTTGCCGAACGCCGCCTGTTAAAAGATAAAGCAAAGAAGGATATCGGCTTTAAGATCATCGCCACAGATATCTCCAAAGATGCTATTGAAGTATCGCAAAAAAACGCCCGCACGGCCGGTGTAGAACATTTAATAGAATTCAGCGTTTGTGACTTCGAAGAAACGCCGGTGCCTGAAGAACCCGGGGTGGTTATGTTTAACCCTGAGTACGGCGAGCGACTGGGTGTGCATACCAAGTTGGAAGCTACTTATAAGCGTGTAGGCGACTTCATGAAAAAGAAGTGCCTGGGTTATCGTGGTTACATTTTTACCGGTAGCCCTGATCTGGCTAAGAAAATAGGTCTGCGCGCCTCAAGACGCATTGAGTTTTACAATGGCAAGCTGGATTGTCGTTTGTTAGAATATGAATTGTATCAGGGCAGCAAGCGCGAGCCTAAAGAAGATATTTGATGAAGAAGATATTATTAGTTACTGCAATATTACTAACTGCTTTTTTTGCCCGGGCGCAGGAAACGCTGGCTTTTCCATTTCAGGGTGGCAAAGATGCCATGAACCGTTTTTTTAAAGATAGCGTGATGGTACCGCAAGCGTTAGTTAAAAGCAGGGCCGCGGGTACGGTAGTGTTTAAGTTTACTGCCGACGAAAACGGTACTATTAAAAAAATTATTATTTATTATGCAGATGATATTTCACTCACCCAACCCTTAATTGAAGCGCTGAAACGCTCAAACAAAAAATGGGTTATTCCAAATCATGAAAAAATGCATGATTTTATTATTCCGTTCAGCATAAATTTTACGCCGCCTGCCGTTGCAAACGCTGGGTTTACCAAGGCTGCTTATAGCTTTTATACGCACCGCAAACCCGTACTTTCTTACGATCAGATACCACTTGATATGGCAACTTTGCTGCCCGCTGTAAGCATAAATTATGATCTAAATCAATAAATTATTTTTTATTTAAAAAAATAAATCCAGACGCTTGAAATTTTCGTTGTTAGGGGTAACAACCCCTAAACACAACATGAGTGCTAAGTTAAATGCAAAAATTAAAGCCATTGCGGCAGTAGTCAGAAAAAAACGAGAAGAAAAAAATTATACTCAGGAATACCTGGCTTATAAACTAAACATTTCTCAGAATGCATACAGCAAAATTGAGCTGGGTTACACTAAAATAACTGTTGAAAGGCTGTTTCAGATTGCCGAGGTCCTGGAGATCAGTGCAGCCGACCTGTTAGACGCGGATTCAAAAGAACCCGGGCAGGAAGTTTTGCGTAGCAGTACCGTTTAAAGAGATTTCTATATTTGCAGCTCACATTTGCAATATGGATCATTCAACCATAATCAACAGTACTATACATTTTGTTAAAGACACGCTGAAAAATGCCGAGGGCGGGCATGACTGGTGGCACGTACACCGCGTTTGGACCAATGCTAAACTTATTGCACAGACCGAAAAGGTAAATCTGCTTACTGTAGAACTAGCTGCATTGCTGCATGATATCGCCGATAGCAAATTCAACAAGGGTGATGAAGAAATAGGTCCGGAAACTGCAGGCAAGTATCTGGCCGGTATTGGTATCGACCCTTTTACTATTCAACACGTACAAAATATTATCAGGTACATGTCTTTCAAAGCTGGTTTTGATGCGCCGGTATTTCACTCGCCCGAGCTGGCTGTAGTACAGGATGCCGACCGCCTGGATGCCATAGGTGCTATCGGCATTGCCCGCGCTTTCAACTATGGTGGTTTCAAAGGCCGGGAGTTATACAATCCCGAAGTTAAGCCCGACCCAAATCTGAGTAAAGACGCTTATAAAAATTCGACCGCACCAACCATTAACCATTTTTACGAAAAGCTGTTATTGCTCAAGGATAAAATGAATACCCAAACCGGTAGGCGTTTAGCTGCCCAGCGCCATCAATTCATGGAAAACTATCTGGAGCAATTTTATATAGAATGCAATTTGAAATAATATTTTTAGGCAAGTCTAAAAATATTATTAGATTTGCCTAATCATGATCCTTTTATGAAAAGAAATTTACTTTTTACAATTACATTATTTAGTGCCGTAAAACTTGCTTCGGCACAGGATAGCTTGAAAAACGAGCGTTTTAGTTTTCATTTTCAGCAAACTATAATTACGCAATACAAACCTGCATTTTCGGCTAAATACACCGGCGACAACAGTTTACAAACCGGTATGGAGACGCAAAGCTCGCTTACGTCAACGCTGTTTGGCGGCGCGCGTTTGTGGAAAGGTGCCGAAGCATATTTTAATCCGGAGATATCCGGCGGATCTGGTTTAAGCAAGACACTGGGTGTAGCCGGCTTCCCTAACGGCGAAACTTTCAGAGTAGGCAGTGCATCGCCGGCTATTTATATTGCCCGTTTATATTTAAAACAAAATTTTGAGTGGGGGACAGAAAAGGATACCATTCAGCCGGGTCTCAACCAATTGGGCGGCTTGTACAGCAAGCATTACTTTTCAATCACCGCCGGTAAATTTGGTATGGCCGATTTTTTTGACGGTAATGAATTTAGCCACGATGCGCGTACCCAATTTATGAATTGGGCGCTAATGGATAACGCCGCCTGGGATTACCCGGCCAATACACGCGGTTATGCCCTGGGTGCTGTTGCCGAATTAGGCATGCCCAACTGGACACTACGATTTGCTTATACACTTTCAACTGTTGAAGCCAATGGTTCAGTATGGGATCAAAAGGTTGGTAAGGCCAATACGCAAACCTTAGAGTTTGAGAAACGCTATACCATCAATGGTTTAAGAGGTGCTACCCGCATATTGGGTTTCATGAACAATGGTAAAATGGGTAAGTATGATCAGGCGTTGGCTTTGAGCCCGGTGGCTCCTGATGTTGACATAACGCAAGCTTATGGTAGGCGTAAATATGGTTTTGGCATTAGTGCCGATCAGTATTTGACCAATAATTTCGGTGTATTTGCTAAGATAAGTTATAATGATGGCCATACCCAAACCTGGTACTTTACAGAGATCGATCGCTCCCTGAGCTTTGGCGCTACACTGAACGGCTCAAGTTGGACCCGTAAAGATGATGAGTTGGGCCTGGCTTTCGTCGGCAATGGCGTATCGGCATCGCATCGTAATTATTTAGCTGCGGGAGGCTATGGTTTTATTATTGGCGATGGTAAGTTAAACTACGGTACCGAAATGATTGCCGAATTGTATTATAAACTCAACGCCTGGCAAAGTAAATTCTTCTTGTCGCCCGATTACCAGTTTATTGTAAATCCTGCCTATAACAAAGACCGCGGACCGGTAAATGTATTCTCGATCAGGGCACATATCGAATTTTAAGTAACAAAAGCAAGATAAAATACGATAACGTCTTTAAACATCGTTAATTCGCAATATGAAACGAACTTTCTTACTGCTTCTACCTCTATTAGTTTTATGCAACGTCGGGTTTGCACAAAAAAGTAACATCCTTAAAACCGATATTAAATTTCAATTAAAAAATCTTGGTATAAAAACCGGAGGCTCATTCAATGCCTTACAAGCTAATATTAATTTTAATCCTGATAAACTGGACAGCAGCAGTATTGAGGCATCGCTTGATGTTAGTTCTATTAACACCGACAATGATCTGCGCGACAGCCACCTGCGCAGCGACGAGTTTTTTGATGTGCAGAAATACCCTGCTATCACCATAAAATCTATATCGTTTAAACATAAAAGCGGCAATAATTATGTAGGTCAGTTTAATCTTACTATAAAAAGTCAAACTAAACAGTTCGAAATCCCTTTCATTTATACTACCGATGCTACGTCGGCAACCTTTAAGGGCGGCCTTAAGCTAAACCGCCTTGATTTTAATGTCGGGCCGAAGAGTTTGGTAATGGGTAATGAGGTGTCGGTAAGTATTGAGGTGCAGGTAGCCAGGTAACTCTCCGAGCTCATCATAATAAAGGCGAATAAGACAGGTCAAAATTGACTATACTGTTTCAAAGTGTTTCACTCTGTTCTCGCAATCGTCTTATTGACAGATCATTATGCCAATTTGGTGTTTCAGGTGTTTCACTTTTTTAAAGTGAAACACCTGCTTTGTTTTATGCCGATAATTAAATAAGTTTGTTAGGTAACTGACTTATTCACAACATGAACAGAAAGATATTTTACGCGTTGCTGTTATCAGCAGTAACGACACTGTCCGCATTTGCGCAAACTGATCAGCAAATGCTGGATAGGATCAAAGAAGAAGGCCTCAACAAATCTGAGGTTATGCAAACCGCCTTTTATTTAACCGATGTTTCGGGCCCCCGTCTGGCTAACTCGCCGGGGTTAAAACGGGCGCAGGACTGGGCGGTAAATCAGCTCAAAACCTGGGGCATGGTAAAGGCCACCCGCGAGCCCTGGGGCAAATTTGGCAAAGGCTGGGAAGTACAGAAAAACTATGCGGCTATCACAGCGCCTTATTATCATGCCATCGTCGCTATCCCCAAGGCCTGGACACCTGGCACCAACGGACCGGTAAAAGGCAATGTAGTATTGATAAAGGCCGACAGCGTATCAGACCTGGACAAATACAAAGGTACTTTAAAGGGGAAGATTGTAATGCTGGATGTTAAAGGCAATGTTGAAAATACTTTCAGGCCGGATGCTACCCGCTTAACAGATTCGGCTTTAACAGCAATGGCTAATGCTACACCTGCGCCTGCAAGGCAACAGCGCCGGGCAACAACCGGTGGGCGTGGTTCACTAGCCTCAATGCTGGCATTGCGTTCTGCCCTAAGTAAATTTTATGTGCAGGAAGGAGTTGCATTGGTGCTAAGCCAGGCACGCGGTACTGATGGTACGGTGTTCACAACCAATGGTGCATCCTATGCCGATACGGCGAAAACCGTAGCGCCCGAACTGGAAACCAGCGGCGAAGACTATCAAAGGATTTTACGCCTGGTTAAGGCCGGCATCAAGGTTGAAATGGAGGCTGATATCAAAACCCAGTTCCTGACCAATGACTTGCAAGGTTATGACGTAGTTGGCGAGATACCGGGAACAGATAGTAAACTTAAAGATCAACTGGTAATTATTGGTGGCCACCTCGACTCATGGCATGCCGCTACCGGCGCTACCGACAACGCGGCGGGCAGCGCGGTAATGCTGGAAACAATGCGCATTCTGAAACGTGTGGGCTTTAAGCCACGCCGTACCATACGCATTGTATTGTGGAGCTCTGAGGAACAAGGGTTGTGGGGTTCAAGATATTATGTACTTAACCATTTTGGCGACCCTAAAACCATGGTTTTAAAACCTGAGCAGGCAAAAGTATCGGCCTACTACAATTTGGATAACGGTACCGGCAAGATCCGTGGGGTATATCTGCAAGGCAACCAGGCAGCCGGACCGATCTTTCAGCAATGGTTAGCACCATTTAAAGATATGGGTGCAGGTACAATTACTATCAACAATACAGGTGGTACAGACCACTTGTCCTTTGATGCGGTTGGTATTCCGGGTTTTCAATTTATTCAGGATAATATGGATTACAGCACCCGTACACACCACAGCAATCAGGATACTTATGATAAGTTAAGTGAGGCTGATTTGAAACAAGCTGCCACCATAACTGCGTGGTTTGTTTATAACACCTCGCAGCGCGATGAAATGATGCCGAGGAAACCGTTACCGGAAGTCGCTAAGAATTGAAAATAAGGCCTCGCATTGCGGGCCTTTACTTTTTAACTGATCCACGCGCGAATGTGTATCAATTTGGATCATTTGGATCGGCATGGACAGTTAATTGATTGATTATTAATAGATTGTGGTTTTTGTTTTGCAAAAGTGGATCACTTTGGATCACTATTACTGACTTTTAAGTCTTCTTTTGGATCAGGCATTCTTATCAAAGCCTGTTAAAAAATTCGGTTTTGGGAGCTCCTCAAAAAGGTGATTTTTCTTAGTATGTTCATGCTGAACAAGTTCAGCATGAACGTTTAGGACAATATTACTCCAGCCCAATCTTTTGATGCTGATACGGTATCTCTACATCATGAAAGCCATGCGCTTTAAGCGTTTGGGCAAAATGTTGCTGCACATCGTACTCGCCGTGTACCAGGAAAATCTTTTTAACTTTATCAGGGTCCTGGCAGTTCAAAAAGTGTAATAAGTCCTCGTAATCGCCATGGGCGCTCATGGATTTTATGGAGCGTACGTTAGCCTTTACCTCATACTTATCGCCAAAAATATAAACCTCCCTATCGCCATGCACTAAATGCCCGCCTAAAGAGCCTGGTTCGCAGTAACCAACAATCAGGATAGTGGTTTTTGGGTTTTGGATGTTATTTTTAATATGATGCTTAACGCGACCGGCCTCTGCCATGCCCGATGACGATATGATCACGCAGGGGCGGGGATCATCATTCAGCGCAATGGACTCTTCGGTTGACTGAATAAAACGCAAACCTTTAAACGCAAACGGATCTTCATCTACCTTTAAAATCTTGCGCACCTCGTTATTATAAACCTCCGGATGATCTTTCAGTACCTGGGTCGCTTTGTCAGACAGCGGGCTGTCAACATAATAAGGAACATCCGGCAATATGCCTTTCAATTCAAGGCTGTTCAGCGCGTATAACAGTTCTTGCGTGCGCCCCACACTAAATGCCGGGATGATGACCTTACCCTTTTTAATCAGACAGGTTTCTTTGACTACTTCGAGCAGCGCATTTTCAATAGGTTCCAATTCTTTATGTAATGAATCGCCATAGGTCGACTCCAATATGATATAATCGGCCTGAGGAAAACGCTGTGGGCTTTTCAGCAACAAATCGCCATAGCGGCCGACATCGCCACTGAAGGTTAAATGCGTATGCTTGCCGTTTTCATTAACAGACAAGTGTACCGCGCAGCTACCCAGGATGTGGCCCGCATCTGTAAAATGAAATTTTACAGATGGAGTGATAGCATATTCTTCATGATATTCTACTATCTTGAAAAGGCGTAAAGCCTCCATGGCCTGTTCATCGGTATACAGTGGCTCTAAAAGGGGCAATCCTTTTCGTTCGCGGTGTTTATTGCTGTACTCTGCATCGCTCATCTGGATCTTGGCCGAGTCGAGCAGCAGGATGCGTGTCAGATCCATAGTAGCTGATGTGCAGAATATAGTGCCATTAAAACCTTCAGCTACCAGGCGTGGTATCAGTCCGCAGTGATCAATATGCGCATGCGACAGGATCATATAATCAAGTTTTTTGGGGTTGAAGCCAAAATGTCCGTTTAGTGTTTCGGTGTTTTCTCCTAATCCCTGAAACATCCCGCAATCTAACAGGATGCTGGTTCCGTCTTGCAAATGTATTAAGTGTTTACTGCCGGTTACGTTGCGTGCAGCACCATGAAAAGTTATATCCATTTATAATTAATAAGTATGAAGAGTAGCAACGAAGATGACGAAAAAATGTTCAATTAAAAATTAACTAAAAAATTAGTTGTAAATATCGTTTGTAACTAATAACTTCGTTTAAGATTATAATCAAACTCGTTCATTAAATATTAAGATCCATGGAAATTAAAGAATTAACCCGTGCCGAAGAGCAGTTAATGCAAATACTTTGGCAAATAGAAAAGGGCTTTGTAAAAGATGTCCTGGAGCATCTGCCCGAACCTAAACCGGCGTATAATACGGTATCAACCATTATACGCATTTTAGAAGCAAAGGGCTTTGTTGCTTACAAGGCTCACGGCAAAAGCCATGAGTATTACCCAATCATCAGCAAGGAGCAATATCAAAGTTTTGCTACAGATAAGCTGATGAGCGGATATTTTGATAATTCTGTAAAGCACATGTTCTCCTACTTTGTCAAGAAAGAGAAAATTGACCTTAAGGAAGCTGATGAGATCATGAAGCTTATTGAAAAACTTAAAAAACAATAATTATGACCTGGTGGCATTATTTGATACTGGTAAATTTTTACCTGGTATTGTTCTTTGGCTTTTATGCGCTGTTATTGCGTAAGGAAACGTTTTTTCAGCTTAACCGCATTTACCTGGTGTCGGCGGCATTGTTGTCGTTCTGCATACCACTTATACAGGCTGAATGGGTAAAGAACCTGTTTATTACGCAGCGCGTACAGCAGACGATATACGGCGGTACCCTTGAAGCAATTTATACAGTTAAGCCGGCGGCCGCTGTGCAGAGCACGCTTACGCTCGGCGAAATCATTAATGCCATCTATATAACCGTTACCTTGTTTTTAATATTAAGGCTGATGTGGCAATTGCTCATTTTGAAAAAAGCCATTGAACGCCCTTCGCCGTCAGCGGCGTATTCATTTTTTAAGAAGATAAGCCTGGGCGAAAATGTGTCTCACTCATCCGTTATTGCCGAGCACGAAGCCGTACACGCAGGACAGTGGCATTCGATAGATGTAATGATCATCGAGACTGTAATGATCATTAACTGGTTTAACCCGGTGGTTTACCTGTATCGCTTTGCCATAAAATATATCCACGAGTTTATTGCCGACCTCCAGGTAATTGAGCGGGGTACCGACAAGGTGGATTACGCCCTGTTGTTGCTAAGCCAGACTTTTAACACTGACACGCATAAACTGGTTACGCCTTTTTATAACCATAGCTTATTGAAGGAACGCATTAAAATGCTGCAAAAAAATAAATCGCACCGTATTATGTTAACCAAATACGGACTATCGGCACCCTTGTTTATTTTGATGATGATCTTGTCGTCGGCTACGGTGAAAAACAGCAGGGCCATTACCGTCCTTAATAAAAGAACAGAGAAAGCCTTGAAAATGCCAGCGGCTGATGTTGTAGATATTGTAACTGATAATGTCAATGTACCTGCTGGAAATAAAGCTAAACAGCCTGATCGAATAAACAAGACGGTGAACGGGACGTCAGCAAACATCAGTAAAACCGATACCATACCGGATAAGAAAGTCTTTTCTCAAGTGGAAAGTCAACCTGTTTTCCCCGGTGGTTTAGATGGATTTATGAAATTTTTAAGTAGTACCGTACATTATCCGCAAGCAGACAGGAACAATAAAGTCGAAGGTATGGTGATTGTAACTTTTATTGTTGAAAAAGACGGTTCCCTGTCTGAAATAACAGCTGTACGCGGGCCAAGTGAAACATTGAAGCAAGCCGCCGTCGATGCGCTTTTAAAATCGCCTAAGTGGAAACCGGGTTATCAAAATGGCCATGCGGTACGCGTATCGTATACTGTGCCTGTGAAATTTAATCTTTCTCAGGCCGAAGATAAAGTTTATACCCAGGTAGATAAACAACCCATGTTTCCCGGGGGCATGGACGCATTTTTGAAATTTCTCGGTAACACTATCAGGTATCCGAAAGAGGATCGTGAAAATGGCGTTTCGGGCAGGGTGATCTGTAACATGGTGGTTGAAAAAGATGGTTCGCTTTCAAATATCCATGCGCTGCGCGGCCCGTCAGAGACTATAAATGCGGAGGCTGTAAGAGCGCTGTCAATATCGCCTAAATGGGCTCCGGGCATTAGCAAGGACGGAAATCCGGTAAGGGTATCTTATACTGTGCCGATTAATTTTACACTCGATACTGAGGATGATGCAACACCACGTATCAAGCTTGACTCGCTGTTAAAGTCAAAACAAATAGGTAAAAATTCGCCGCTTTATATTGTTGATGGTGTGGAATATAAAACCGGCATGTCGTTATCAGATATTAAACAAGAGGATATTCAATCGATAGAGATATTAAAAGATCAAACGGCCACCAGGTTGTATGGCGACCGTGGTAAATATGGCGTTATAATAGTTACCACAAAGAAAAAGAAATAACCATCCAAACCCTTCATAATTGAAAGCCTGCGATTGTATAGTCGTGGGGTTTTTTGCTGATGCGGAAATAGCTAAGCTATTGAAAATGAATAAATAATAAATATAAATTTATATATTTATATAAACCAATAAATTAAACCATTATGAACTGGAAACTAATTTTTCAACTTTCGTGCTTTGGTCTGATTATGGCCTTTGCCACTGTATCGCTTATCCCTGAAAAGGTAGAACCTGTCTTTTGGGTGGTAATATTTGTATTTTGTGCGGTAGTGATAGCCAGGGCGGCGCCTGGTAAATATTTTTTGCACGGCTTTTTGGTAAGCCTGGTAAACTGTGTATGGATAACTGCGGTGCATATCTATTTTTACAATAGCTATGTTGCACATCATGCCGACATGGCCTCTATGTACACGGGTATACATCCGCGCCGGATGATGCTGTTATATGGCCCGCTATTTGGGGTATTATTTGGCCTGATTTTGGGTGTTTTTGCATATGTGGCGTCAAAATTGACTACTAAAAAGGCTGCCGGAGCCTGAAATATCATTTTTTTTAATTTAACAAATGATGTTAGGCATAAATTGTTAATTTTGCCCCTAAGACAAATATCAGATCAACGTAATACAACATAATTATAATGAAACCTTTCATTTCAAAATCAGCTTTCGGATTTATAAACTATGCACTTGCATTGCTGCTTATTGCATCGCCCTGGGCATTCGGCTTTTCACACATTAAAGGCGCTGCATTGCTGGTGCCCATTTATCTGGGATGGTTGCAATTGATCATGTCCCTGTTTAGCGACAATCCGCTTGGTTTTAGACAATTGAGGGTTTTCCCTGTGCAAATGCATAACTGTGTTGACTTATTGATGGGTTTTTTCCTGTTGACATTGCCTTGGGCTTATGCTTTTAGCGACCGCGTTTTCTGGCCACACTTACTGATGGGTTTGGCTTTATTAATTAAAGCTATCTTTACTCAAGAATCGCCATTCTTAACTCGTCCGCACCGCAGTTTGCCAGAAGCCGGTATCACATCAATTGATGCAAGCGAAGGCAGATTAAATCACTAAGATTTACCCACATCATAAAAAAGCAAGCGGGCCTGATTTTATCAGGCCCGCTTTTTTGTTACCGGTATTAATAAAAATTATATCAATTCATTGACATAAACAAAGTTTGGCATTAAATTTATGGTACTCTATTGAAAATGAATTGTTAAGGAGGCTTGTTAAACCTTAAACACATTTGGTAGTCAAAAAAAACAACAGATTAAGTTATGAGGATAGTGCGCGTTTACCTGGAGTATTACTTTGGCGGTTCGGCCAGGGTATCAGATTTAGTGTGCCAGGCCGGCATTTACTAAAAGCAAAGGGGTTTAATATCAATTGATATTAAACCCCTTTTATTTATACTGTTAATGTGATTATTCTATCACAGTTACTTTCAGCATATTGGTTTTGCCATGGTTAACAATCGGGATGGCGGCTGTGTTAATTACCACATCCCCTTCTTTGACCATTCCTTCGGCTTTAAGCAAGTTATTTACATCGGCAATGGTTTGATCCGTGCTTTCAACTTTATCGTAGTAGAAGGTCCGTACGCCCCAAACCACGCTTAGTGCATTTAACAGGTGTTTGTTTGAAGTGAATATGAAAGTATGCGCTTTAGGGCGGTAACTTGATATCTGATAAGCTGTATAGCCGGAGGTAGTCATTGATACGACACCTATTGCGTTTGTATGATCGGCCAGAGAAGCAGCAGATTCGCAAATGGCATCGCTTAAGTAGCTGGCATTATTTGCTTCAGGGTTAGCATCTTTTTGAGAATGGTACGGATAACCTAACTCCTCGACATTACGAACAATTTTTGCCATGGTTTCGATAACGATCAACGGGAATTCGCCTACTGATGTTTCACCGCTTAGCATTACCGCGTCGGCACCATCTAATACAGAGTTGGCCACGTCATTCACTTCGGCGCGGGTTGGACGAGGAGTGGTGATCATTGACTCCAGCATTTGCGTAGCAACAATTACCGGTTTTGATGCCGCCCGGCATTTACGGGCAATCATTTTTTGCAATAATGGAACTTCCTCTAAAGGTAATTCAACGCCCAGGTCACCACGGGCAACCATTACGCCATCAGTGGCGGCAATGATCTCGTCAATATTTTCAATAGCTTCAGGTTTTTCCACCTTAGCAATTACTTTGGCTGCTTTACCGCTGCGGGCAATTACTTGTTTTAGTTCAACAATGTCGCCGGCATTACGTACAAATGAAAGGCCTATCCAATCCAGGTCCCACTCTAAAGCGTATTGAAGGTTTGATAAATCCTCTTCGGTCAAACTTGGGATAGATACTTTGGTGTTTGGCAGGTTAACGCCTTTGCGCGATGTCAGGATACCGCCGTGAACAACCTCGCAAACTACAGTATCCAATTTATTGGTTTCCAAAACACGCATCTGGATCTTTCCATCATCTAACAAGATGATCTCATTGGCTTGTACGTCCTGCGGGAAAGCTTCATAAGTGATGTAGATCTGGTTGTCATCACCAATACACTCTTTGGTGGTAATATTAATATGTGTACCATTAATCAGGTGTATGCCACCATCTTTTACCAACCCAATACGGATTTTTGGTCCTTGTAAATCGGCCAATATGGCAACGTTGGTTTTGTGTTGCTCGTTGATCTCCCTGATCAGATCAACAAATTTTTTGTGATCTTCAGGTTTTCCATGCGAAAAATTAAGACGGCAAACGTTTACGCCGGCCTTAATCATCGCCAACAAGGTTTCTTTTTTGGAGCTTGCGGGCCCCATGGTGGCAACAATCTTGGTACGATTATAAGGTATGTTCATAGTTATTGGGTTCTCTGTTATTTGGCTGCGCGACATTTGCGCATGCGGTACTTTCAAATTTTGCGCTAAAATAAGAGATTTTCGCGTGATTTTATTTTTTTAGGATCAATCTTTACCGCCGCAACTATTTCGGATATCCTATTTAGCCCCGAAATAATGTTTTCCAGGTCTTTATCGTCAATATAATTTTTAATCATCAGGAAATAATCTGCCTTTTTCATTTCAGGTATCAGGTAGCCATCGGTGCCTTTGTTGCCAATAAAAAAGAAATCGGTTTCACTGGCCTCCCAATTATAGGTATAAAATGAGAAATATGAAGGGGCAGCGCCCGGATGAATGTCGACGGCAAGGTCTTCAGTCTTGACGAAATCGAAGTTTAAACACTTGTTAATTAAGTAACAAATACGGTAATCTTTTAGTGATGTTGTAACTGCAATAAGTACAAAATCAAGATCAATCTCAAACTTTAAAAATTTCTTGTTCAATTATCATTACATTTGCGCCCGGCAAAAATACAAATTGAAACCTTTTGCTTTTAAAATTTGTTACCATCAAAGGAAAAAGTTTTACATTTGATATTTAACAGATTTTATTTTTCTTTGCACTGAAATTATTAATCATTAAACAATAAAACTATGTCTGATATCGCTTCAAGAGTAAAAGCTATAATTGTAGAAAAATTAGGTGTTGACGAAAGTGAAGTAACACCTGAGGCTAGCTTCACCAATGACCTTGGTGCTGACTCTTTAGACACCGTGGAACTTATCATGGAGTTTGAGAAAGAATTTAATGTGGCTATACCTGACGATCAGGCTGAAACTATCGGCACAGTAGGTCAAGCCGTAGCTTACCTTGAAAAAAACGTTAAATAAGCTCTCCTTAATTTAATTAAATGGAGTTTAAACGAGTTGTAGTAACCGGGCTAGGGGCACTTACTCCAATTGGCAACACTGTTCCAGAATACTGGAACTCGTTGATTAATGGAGTAAGTGGCGCTGCTTTGATCAAGAGTTTCGACACTACTTTGTTCAAAACAAAATTTGCATGCGAAGTCAAAGGCTTTGATGCAGATGCTTTTTTGGGCAGAAAAGATGCGCGCAAGCTTGATCCTTTTGTGCAGTACGCCCTGTATAGCACTGAAGAAGCAGTAAAAGACGCTGATTTAGATTTTTCTAAATTAGATGTAAGTCGTATCGGCGTTATCTGGGGATCCGGTATCGGTGGTTTAAAAACGTTTTTAGATGAAGTTACCAATTTTGCCAAAGGCGATGGTACACCAAGATTCAATCCGTTCTTTATACCAAAAATGATTGCCGACATTGCTCCGGGCCATATTTCTATTAAATACGGTTTGCGTGGACCAAACTTCTCTACAGTTTCTGCATGCGCATCTTCAAATAACTCACTAATTGATTCATTTAACTATATCCGTTTGGGTAAAGCTAATATGTTTATAAGCGGTGGTTCTGAAGCTATTATTAATGAAGCCGGTATAGGCGGATTTAATGCTATGCACGCACTGTCTGTACGTAATGACGATCCGGCTACGGCTTCACGTCCGTTTGACCTTGACCGCGATGGTTTCGTGGCAGGCGAAGGTGCCGGTACCATTATTTTGGAAGAACTGGAACATGCTAAAGCACGTGGTGCTAAAATATATGCCGAGATGATAGGCGGTGGCATGAGTGCCGATGCTTATCACATGACTGCTCCGCATCCTGACGGCTTAGGCGCTGCTTTTGTAATGCGCGCAGCACAGGAAGATGCCGGTGTAACGCCAGCTGATATTGATTATGTAAATGTTCACGGAACATCAACACCAATTGGTGATCCGCAGGAAATTAAGGCTATTCAGGACGTATTTGGCGAAGATGTTTATCGTATTAACATTAGTTCAACCAAATCAATGACCGGCCATTTACTAGGTGCCGCAGGTGCTGTTGAGGCAATTGCTTCAATCCTGGCATTGAAAAATGGCATTATACCCCCAACCATTAACCACTTCACTGACGATCCTACTTTTGATTCGAAAATAAACTTTACGTTTAACAAGGCTCAAAAAAGAGAGGTAAGAATTGTACAAAGCAATGGCTTCGGTTTTGGTGGCCACAATGCTTCTGTAATATTTAAAAAGTACGAAGAATAAGATAGTGGATGCCTGTTGGTCGGTTATATAAGCTTTATTTTTCTCCACACAGAAAATATGTTAAAGTATTAAAGAATTTGCTCGGTTTCGTGCCGGGCAATTTGTCTTTATACCGATTGGCATTCAGGCATAAGTCGGCTGCACAAAACGTCAAAAAGGGCGTTAAGAACAGCAATGAGCGCCTGGAATTTTTAGGCGATGCTGTTTTAGGCAGCGTAGTAGCCGAAGTGCTCTTCAAACTTTATCCCTATGAGGATGAAGGTTTTTTAACCGAACTGCGATCAAAAATTGTTAGCCGCGCTAATCTTAATCAGCTTGCCCGTAAACTGGGTTTCGAGCAGCTGATAGAATATGATAACCGGGCATTAGGGCCAACCAGGCAGGGATCTTTACTTGGCGATGCCTTTGAGGCGCTGGTTGGTGCGGTGTATCTGGATAAAGGTTATGATTTTACTAAAAGCTTTTTAGTTAACAACATCATTAAAGCTCACGTGGACATTCATACCCTTGAGCAAACCGAGACCAATTTCAAAAGTAAGCTCATCGAATGGTGCCAGAGACACAGTAAAGACATATCTTTTGATCTGGTTGATAATGGCGATGGCGAGAATGTTAAACTCTTCACTGTTCAAGCCAGTGTTGACGGCCAGATTATGGGCCTGGGTAAGGAGTTCAGTAAAAAGAACGCCGAAAAACTCGCCGCCGAAAAAGCCTGCGAGGCTTTAGGTATATAACACCCGCACCTCATCCTGAACTTGTTTTTCAGGATCCCGATATGTTTTATTGCTTTACTATCGCCGTTTCAAGATACTGAACAAGTCAGCATGTACTTCGCTTGTTTAAACACAAAACCCGGCTGCATCTCGCAGCCGGGTTTTTTTTACGATTAATATATATAATTATTAAGCTAATTTTACATTTACCGCGTTAAGGCCTTTTCTGCCCTGTTGTGGCTCATAAGTTACTTCGTCGTTTTCACGAATTTTGTCGATCAAGCCTGATACGTGTACAAAGATTTCTTCGCCACTTTCGGTTTTGATGAAGCCGAAGCCTTTAGAGTCATTAAAGAATTTTACTGTTCCTGTTGCCATTATGAAAATTGAATTAAATTACTGCAAGGTAGAGGAAAATATTTAATATCCAATAGTTGAGACGCTTTTTTGATTGTTTTTTATTCTTTAATGACACGCTAATACTGGGGTTAATAGCCTCCAGATCGGCAATAGGTGGGAGTTTGTTGGGTGTAAATATTACAATGCTATCAAATGTGTTATAGGATTTAGGTAATTACAGTTAGACAAAAAAAGCGCATTTTTGTAATATGCCTACTGGAACTCTTTTTTTGATACCCGTGCCGCTTGCAGAAGATGCCGCAGCTAAAACCTTTACGCCTTATCTGGTTGATACCATAAATCATATCAAAGAGTACATTGTCGAGAATGAAAAAACAGCCCGCCGTTTCCTGAAGGAAGCCGGACTGAAGACGCCGCAAAGCGAATTGGTAATCCATGACTATGGCAAGCACAACCGCAATAGTAGCCTTAAGCCGTTTTTCATGGGCTTACAGACAGGGAAAGATGTGGGATTAATGAGTGAAGCCGGATGCCCGGGGATAGCCGATCCTGGAGCAGATATAGTAGCCGAGGCGCATCGCCGGAATATAAGAGTGGTGCCGCTGGCAGGACCAAGTTCTATTTTATTAGCATTAATGGCATCAGGATTCAACGGGCAAGGGTTTGCCTTTCAGGGATACTTGCCCATTGACAAAGCCGACCGCAGCCGCAAGATCAAAGAACTGGAAAATTTATCTGACAGACTTAATCAAACGCAGATATTTATAGAAACGCCGTTTCGTAACAATCCGCTGTTGGAAGAAATTTTGAAAAGCGGCAGTCCTAAAACCAAGCTCTGTATCGCCTGCAACCTTACTGCGGCTGACGAGTTTGTGCAAACCAAGACTATCGCCGAATGGCAAAAACAAGTGCCTGATCTGCATAAAAAGCCAACTATTTTTCTATTATCACGTTCTGTTTAAGTGATCAATCAGCAGCATACTCAGGTTTTAATTGTCGGTGCAGGTCCGTCAGGGTTAATGATGGCTGCACAGTTACTGCGGCATGGCGTGCAACCGGTAATTATCGACAGTAAACAAGGGCCTACAGATCAATCTAAGGCCCTGGCTGTGCAAGCGCGATCGTTGGAGATTTACCGGCAACTGGGAGTGGTTGAAACCATTATTAACAATGGGAAGCAAGCTGGCGGAGTGGCGCTGAATGAAGGGGGCAAAAAACTAGCCGGGCTATCATTAGAGGACACGGGCAGGGGACAAACTAAATTTCCTTATGTGTTCCTGTATCAGCAAAGCAAAAATGAGCGCACACTGCTGGACTTTTTAACTGCGAACTGTTGCCCGGTTTATTGGGATACTAACCTGGTATCGTTAACTCAGGGTGCCGGTAAAATAGAAGTGCAATTACAATCGGCGGCGGAGCCGGTTACACTTACTTGCAACTGGCTTATAGGAGCAGATGGCGCACATAGTACTGTGCGTAAGCAGTTACAAATACCTTTCAACGGCGACACCTACGCTCATGAGTTTTACCTGGCAGACGTTGAACTGGATAATAAAAAGCTTAGCGATACGCTTGTTGACCTTTACCTTTCGAAAAAAGGATTTGCCGGATTCTTTCCGATGCCTGAGAAAAACTGTTACCGTATTATAGGCAATCTGCCTGAAAATGTAAAAACCGAAGATTTAAAATTGGATGACGTGCTTCCCCATTTAAACAGCGTTACCAAATCCGTCATCAACGTAGCTGATATTAAGTGGTTTACTACCTATCGCCTGCATCATCGCATGGCGGATAGTTTCAGGAAGCAGCGTTCTTTTTTAATTGGTGATGCAGCTCATATCCACTCGCCCGTTGGCGGGCAGGGCATGAACACCGGGCTGCAGGATGCTTATAACTTAGGCTGGAAACTCGCAGGCGTTTGTACTGGTCAACTTAGCGAACAGATATTAGAAAGTTATGCCGCCGAGCGAATACCCGTGGCTAAAGAGCTGCTCAATACCACCGACCGCATGTTTAAAGTAGTGATGTCGACCGGTTGGTTTACCATGCTTTTTAAACGCTGGGTATTGCCCGGATTACTTCAATTTGTATGGAACAGGCCTAATATCCGTGAATTGTTTTTTAGGCGGGTTTCGCAGATCTATATCAATTATCGACATAGCAAGATTAGTTTGCATTTGAGTAACGCCACACAAATAAAAGCGGGAGACAGGCTGCCCTACCTAACTGTTTACGACGAAAAGAAACAAACCGCGACCGATTTGCATGAATGGTGCAGCAAGCCCGGTTTTACATTGATTGTATTAGGTAAATTAAAAGAGATAGACCTGTTTACCCTGGCCAAATGGATCACTCAAAACTACAATGGTGGTCTGAATTTTTACTACCTGCCGCCGTCGGCCAAAAATAAACACATATTTGAGCACTTCGAGGTTGCAAAAGATAAAAAGAAAGCGCTAATTATAAGGCCGGATATGCACATCGGTCTTGTAAATGATGTGGTTGATATTGATATGATGGATAACTACCTTAACA
This sequence comes from Mucilaginibacter panaciglaebae, assembly GCF_039539265.1. NCBI lineage: Bacteria > Pseudomonadati > Bacteroidota > Sphingobacteriia > Sphingobacteriales > Sphingobacteriaceae > Mucilaginibacter > Mucilaginibacter panaciglaebae. Next base: position 66,601 of record NZ_BAABCV010000010.1, on the reverse strand, counting down.
AGGTAGCCGGACTAGCAAAGCAGCTAATTAACCGTGGATAGTCTCAGATTTTCCATAGTTTTTTACAACCTCAGCCTCATAAGTTAAAAACTCTTTCCAGCGTTTGTCAACATCAATAGTTTCAGCATATTTCTTAGCCAGATTAATGAACATGGCATAATGTGTAGCCTCGCTGATCATTAGTTCGTGATAAAACTCGGAAAGCTTCGCATCATTAATATTTTCTGACAATACCTTAAAACGCTCGCAACTGCGTGCCTCAATCATGGCTGAAAACAATAAGCGGTCGACTAACTGCGCCTCGCGCCCGCCCCCAATAATGATGAATTTACGCAGCTCGTTTACATAATCGTCCTTACGCTCACGGCCCAGCACGTAACCACGATCTAAAATGATCTGGTGCACACGCTTAAAATGATCCATCTCCTCCTGCACCAGATCAGTCATTTGTTGTACCAGGTCGCTCAGGTTGGGGTTTTGAACGATAAGTGTAATAGCGTTCGACGCTGCCTTTTGCTCGCAAAAGGCGTGATCAACTAACAACTCTTCAATATTGCTTTCTACGACGTTCTTAACCCATTTTGGGTCGGTTGGCAATTGTAGTTTTAAAATGGTTTTCTCGCTCACGATGTAAAGATAACTGATGGAGTTTGATATATTAAAACACAATTTAAACCGATGCCACAAAGCTATTCATCGATTGGGGTGATATCATTTGGCAGACGAAGAATCGTGAACCTATTTTATCGCCGACCTTAAAATCCGAAGTTTTTGAAGTTATTAATGATATTGCGAACGATCATGAAATTATGGACTGTATCAATGTTGAAGATCATATTCATTTGTTGGTGCGTTTGCGTACTGATCAATCTGTCGCAGATGTTGTAAAGACAATAAAGGGAAACTCGTGGGAATAATTTAAAGATGATCCGGAAAAGTATATTACAGGGCAAGATGGTTTTGCAGTATTCAGCGTTAGCCCTGATCAGCTACAAAATGTTCGCGGCTATATTTATAGTCAGGAGAGACATCACCGCTACGACTTATACATTATACAAACTCTTACTCTCAATAAATTTCAATACCGCGTCAGGTACAAAAAATTGCACGTTCTTTTTCTCGGCGATGGACTTACGGATAAATGTAGCCGAGAGTTCCATTTGCGGCGTCATTGTAATGGTTACGGCCGGGTGAGATGCCAGTTCGGCATTTTCATACCCTGGGCGGGGATATACAAATATTTTATAGTCGCGCAGGATAAGTTTGTAGTTTTTCCATTTATGCAGGCTAGCCAGATTATCGGAACCCATAATCAGTGCAAACTCATGCTGCGGATATTTTTCTTTTAGATGAGTAAGCGTGTCAATGGTGTATGATGGCTGTGGTAATCTCAGCTCCACATCACTTACTTCTATATTCTGGGCATTGTCGGTAGCCAGACGGGCCATTTCCAGGCGGTCATAGGTATTGATCAGGTCTCCGTATTTTTTAAAGGGGTTTTGAGGCGATACCACCAGCCATACTTTGTCAAGCGTGGTATGATTGGCCAGGTAGTTGGCTATAATAAGGTGGCCAATGTGGATAGGATTAAATGAGCCAAAGAATAATCCAATTTTCATTTTAATTTTGCAATTGGGAGTTAGCAATTGACAATTTAACCGGTGCCAGTTTCCGGAAGACTTAGATTGAGTATCGAACAATTTAAGCATCCCAGGGATGCAAACTGCAAATTATTTCATTAGGAAATTCTTAACCAACTGCTCAGCTTCTGCACATGCCGTTTGAAGGTCGTGATTTTTGAGTATAATATCAAATTTAGGAGCATAATTCAGTTCTTTTTCAGCTTTGGCAAAACGCTCTTTCAGTTTTTCTTCACTGTCGGTGCCACGGCCTGTTAAACGTTGCTTCAATACCTCTAACGACGGTGGTTGTACGAAAATAGCCAGAGCTTGTTCCTCGTATTTGCGTTTAAGGTGCAAGCCGCCTTCCACGTCAATATCAAAGATCACCGTTTTACCTTCGTCCCAGATACGCTCAATTTCAGTGCGTAGCGTACCGTAAAAGGTGCCTGAATACACTTCTTCAAACTCAACAAAGTGTTTTTTTGCAATGCGATGCAAGAATTCTTCTTTACTGATAAAATAATAAGACTTGCCGGGCTGCTCGTCGCCGCGAGGTTGCCGGGTAGTAGCCGAGATGGAAAACGCAAGCTCAGGAAATTTAGTAAGCAGGTGTTTAACTATAGTAGTTTTTCCGGCTCCTGATGGTGCAGAAAATATGACGAGTTTTCCTTCTTTCATTAGTCATGAAGTCATTCATCATTGGGGCACTACTATTAAGCTCAATAACTTAATGACTAATGACACAATGATCAATCTATAATACGTTTAGTAGTTGTTCTTTAATTTTTTCGAGCTCTTCTTTCATGCCTACTACCAGTTTCTGGATGTTGGCATCGTTTGCTTTTGAGCCCAGAGTATTTATTTCGCGGCCGATCTCCTGAGAGATGAATCCAAGTTTTTTACCGTTGGCATCGGCATTCTTTAAAGTCTCCAGGAAATACTCGCAGTGTGTTTTCAAGCGGATCTTTTCCTCGGTGATATCCAGTTTGTCGATGAAGTAGATCAGCTCTTGCTCAAAACGATTCTGATCAATCGCCTCGCGGCCGACAGCCTCATTTAAAAACTGGTTTAAACGCTCGCGGATAACCGGTATACGTTTAGGCTCTTCAATCTCAATCAGTTTCAGGTTTTGTACAATGATATCGATGCGATATTTCAAATCTTGCTCTAATACACCGCCTTCGTCACTCCTAAACTGCTGAAATGCGGACATTGCCTGGTTAAAGGTTTTCTCAACAAGCTTCCACTCATCTTCAGAGAGCGTTTCTTCGTCATATTTCACAACCTCTGGCAAACCCAAAGCCAATTGAAGCAGGTTACCGGCAGGCTCGTTTAGCTCGGCACTAACTGCCTTTAATTGTTCGTAATAGTTTTTTAAAAGCGCCGTGTCAATACCGGCAGCTTTCGCAATTGTATTGGCCTGCTCAACATTGATAGACAAATTTACCTTACCACGCTCAATTTGCTTACTGCATTCATTACGTAGCTGGAACTCTTTCTCAGAAAAAATTTTGGGCAGGCGCAAAGACAGTTCGAGAAACTTACTGTTCAGGGATTTAATTTCGACGGTATACTTGGTGTTACCCGAGTCGAAACTGGCAATTCCATATCCTGTCATGGATTTTATCATGCGCAAAGATAGTTTTTTTTCTTCAGTAGCTATGGTGTGATGTTAAAACGCCCCGGACATCGTTGAATAACTGCTATAAGTTGCCAAAAATTAACATTTTTTTACAACTGCACTCAAATGCAATGATTAGTTTTGTGTTCTTGAATCAATTATATATATACCGCCGGCTTAGCATTCTTATTGCTTTTTTTGTTTGTTTGACATTCAGCGTATCGGCTCAGCAAGTTGTATATTTTAAAGGTGTTGTTTTTAAGAAGAACTCGCCTGTTACCATTGCTTTTGCATCAGTAACAAATCTTAGCCGTAAAAACATTCCCGAGGTTTTAAGCGACAATGTCGGCAGTTTTCGTATACAGGCGGCTATAGGCGATACGCTGCTTTTTAAAAAAACCGAATACACCCCTCAGATCGTTGTTATTCAAAGTTACTCGCCGCTTTCAGTATATATGCAGGCAGTTATTCATCTTGAACAGGTTACCATTAAAGAGGTAAGCAAGCAAAAGGAATTGAATGATGCACTGGACAATTACAAGAAAAAAGGCCAATATTATACGCTTGACCCAAGCGTATTGTCGGTTTTGATTTCTCCGCTTAGCGGATTATATGAATTGTTTGGAAAAGCCCCGGCACAGGCACGTAAATTTCAACAGTATTCTAAGCAAGAAATGGAGCGCATTGAGGTTGCCAAACGTTATAACAAAACCGTTGTTAAAAAAATAACCAATATGCCTGACGAGGATCTGGAGGACTTTATGTTCAACTTTACACCAAACGTCGAAGATATACGCGCCTGGACTGATTACGATATTATTAGTTATGTTAAGCGTTCATACGCTTACTTCAAAGCCAACCGCAATTCTTATAAGCTGCAAAAGCTTAATTGAGCTATTGAAAGATAAAAAGGGATGACCAAACGATCATCCCTTTTTTATAAGCAGGAGGCTAATCTCTAACTACGCCTCTACTGACTGACCAACCAAGTGGTTAGCTACCAGGTATTCTGCAATTTGTACCGCATTGGTAGCAGCGCCTTTGCGCAGGTTGTCTGAAACAATCCAGCAGTTCAAAGTATTTGGCTGGCTTTCGTCACGACGGATACGGCCTACAAATACTTCGTCTTTATCGTGCGCGTCAAGCGGCATCGGGTACTTCAGGTTAGCTACATCGTCGGTCACTACTATACCAGGAGCTTTTTCAAGGATAGCTTTAACTTCGGACAGGTCGAAATCATTAGCAAATTCAATATTTACTGATTCTGAGTGACCGCCCATAACCGGGATACGTACTGTAGTCGCAGTAACACGGATACTGTCGTCGCCCATAATTTTGTTGGTTTCTTTAACCATTTTCATCTCCTCTTTGGTGTAACCGTTTTCGGTAAACACATCGATATGAGGTAATACGTTCAGGTCGATTTTGTAAGGGTATGCCATAGGTCCATCTATGCCGGCACGTTCGTTCATTAACTGGTCGACAGCTTTTACACCTGTACCGGTTACTGACTGATAGGTTGAAACCACTACTCTTTTTATTTTGTAACGATCATGCAATGGCTTTAAAGCAACCACCATTTGTATGGTAGAGCAGTTAGGGTTAGCGATGATCTTATCTTCGGGAGTTAAAACATGGGCATTAACTTCTGGTACAACCAATTTTTTGGTTGCATCCATACGCCACGCCGATGAATTGTCAATAACAGTAGTGCCTGCTGCAGCAAAAAGCGGGGCCTGAGCCAATGAAGTGCCGCCACCTGCCGAAAATAAGGCAATATCGGGCTTCTGTTTAATCGCATCCTCAACAGAAATAACCTTATAAGTCTTACCCTTGAAAGTGACTTCTTTACCTACACTTTTCTCTGAGGCGACCAATAATAGCTCTGTAATGGGGAAGTTGCGTTCTTCAAGAACCTGCAACATTTTGGTGCCTACTAATCCCGTAGCACCTACAACTGCGATTTTCATTGTATTTTAATTGTTTCTAAATAGTAAACGAAGTTGCCTTGCGGCGTTTCATTTTAATTAATTTGTTTATTATAATTTATCGGAGGGCAAATATCGTGATTTTTTGCTTATAGTCAGCACTTAATGTAATGATATTGCGATATCATTCAAATCAATTTCTACCTTTGCTTAACTGATACTCTTTATGACCGAAACTATAATTGTGCTGGGTTCCAACGGGCAAATTGGCACCGAGCTGGTAATGAACCTGCGTGCCAAATACGGCAATAACCAGGTAATCGCATCTGACATCCGTACAACTGATAATGCTGCTATAAACTCAGGTCCGTTTGAGCTCGTTAATGTGCTTGACAAAGACAATCTGCATCAATTATTCGAAAAGTACCCACCAACACAGGTATATCTTCTGGCGGCTATTTTGTCTGCCGTAGGCGAACAAAAACCAAAGCTGGCGTGGGATTTGAATATGAATGGCCTCATTAACGTGCTTGACCTGGCGCTTGAATTTAAAATTCCCAAAGTTTTTTGGCCAAGCTCTATCGCCGTTTTCGGTCCGCATTCACCAAAAGAAAATACGCCGCAATTTTGTGTCATGGACCCTAATTCGGTTTACGGTTTTAGTAAACTGGCCGGCGAACGTTGGTGCGAATATTACCATGCAAAATATGGTTTGGATGTACGAAGCATCCGCTATCCGGGGCTTATCGGCTGGCGGTCTGAACCGGGTGGTGGTACTACTGACTATGCCGTAAATATTTTCCACGAGGCTTTAGCTAACAGCAAATATGAAAGTTTCCTTTCGGCAGATACCGCCCTGCCAATGATGTACATGGAGGATGCCATCCGCGCTACTATTGAACTGATGGAGGCGCCCGCCAGTAAATTGACTATCCGTTCTTCATACAACCTTGGTGGAATAAGCTTTACGCCGGCCACGCTTTCCGCAGAAATAAAAAAACACCTGCCTGATTTTGAGATCAGCTATGCCGATAGCGACCCGCGTCAGGCTATTGCTGACAGCTGGCCCAATAGCATTGACGATACCTTTGCCCAAAGAGACTGGGGCTGGAAACAGAAGTTTGATTTAGCCAGCATGACGGCCGATATGCTGGAGAATCTGAAAAAATAGCTTAATATACGAAAAGTGCAAAATTCTTTACCTTTTCGTATATTTGAGTATGACTAAGCAGGCTATCATCTATAGCAAAAGATGATATCGTCTTAGTTATCTTTCCTGACATCACTGCGAGTTTCATCACCACTCAATTACAATGGCAAGAAAAAACAGATTTGCTGTTGAATATTTCCTTAGTGAATAGGCTAAAAAAAGCATCGCTACTCCGCACCGGTAAATCTGCACGTTGAGCAAAGACTTAGTACAAGGACTTCTAGGTAAATTAACAGGCTCAGAAATTGAAGAACTTAACCAAAAGCTTAAAACACTCTTGCAGTTGCACTAACCTGTCCGCTATTTTCAATCTCTAACTAAAACATAAACATTATATTTGCACCTCAGAGCCCTGCCTAAACAGGGTTATTAAGTATACTATGGGAAGAGCATTCGAGTTCCGTAAAGAAAGAAAGTTTAAACGTTGGGCCAAGATGGCCATACAGTTTACCCGTTTGGGCAAAGAGATAGTGATGGCGGTAAAAGCAGGCGGCGGCGACCCTAATACCAACTCGCGCTTACGTACTGCTGTACAAAATGCTAAGGCGGTTAATATGCCTAAAGATCGTGTTGAGGCCGCGATAAAACGCGCCACCAACCGAGACGAGAAAGATTACGAAGAGTTGGTATATGAAGGGTATGCGGCTCATGGTGTTGCCGTGTTGGTTGAAACCGCCACAGATAACACTAACCGTACCGTCGCCAACGTACGTAGCTACTTTACTAAATATGATGGTGCACTGGGCAAAACCGGCTCGCTTGATTTTATATTCACCCGTAAAGCAGTGTTTACTTTTGATCCGGGCAGTCGTGATCTGGAAGAACTGGAATTTGAACTGATTGACGCCGGTTTAGAGGATTTGTTTGTAGAGGCTGACGAAGAGGGAAATGATATTGCTGTACTTCACACAGCTTTCGAGGATTTTGGTAAGATGCAAAAAGCCCTTGAAGAAAAAGGTATTGAAGCGAAATCAGCGAAGTTGGAGCGCATCCCTCAATCATTCAAAGAAGTTACTGAGGAGCAAGCTGTCGATGTATTAAAGTTGATTGACCGCTTAGAGGAGGACGACGACGTACAGGCGGTTTATCATAATATGGCTGAGTAAGCAGCCTCCGCCAACCCTCCGGGGGTAGGGAGGGCTTTAAAAATGCTTAATAATAAAAAAGTCTCCCCTCGAGGGAATTTAGAGAAGGTCGATATGCCACTATTCACCAGACGCAAGCAAGATAAAAAAGCTAAAGTTGTTTTTAGTGGCGACTTACTTTTGGTTGAATTTGATGGTGGTAAGCCGCAGGTTTTTCCGTTAGATTGGTTCCCGGCATTGAAGTCCGCCACTGATGAAGAGCGTGCAGATTGGGACCAAACGGATAAAGGCATACGGTTTAATAAATTGAATCTTGATATTAATACGCAATAGAACCAGGAACAAAGAAACAAGATTTGAATGTGTCTTGGTTCTTGACTCTTAATTCTTGTCTCTCATACAACAATGACCTTCGAAGAGTTTTTTAAAAAGAAACGGATTGATCTGGCGGCCTTTCAACAAGGCGAGCCGGTGCTATTTGCCGAGTTTAAATTACACTTTGAGCAAATGGGCGAAAAGAGTTTCGACCATACTAAGAAATACTGGTTCAATAAACTGCGCGGACAATACCATTTAGCCCCCGAAATAAAAACGGAAAAGCCGAAAGCCGAAAATCAGCTTGCCGAGCAAACAGTGGTAGAGGAACTGAGCGAGCTGACGGCGGCCATACCTCAGATAGATTCTAATCCTGATGTTAATGGCCCAGCCGAGTCGTTACCAGAAAAACCAAAAGTTGGTTTTACGCAGCGTTTCAAAGCCGGTGTTACCAAACCAACTGAACAGGCTGCTCCTATAGCTTCTGAAGAAAAGCAAGAAGGAACGCCAGCTATTGAGGATAAGCCCAAGGTTGGTTTTACGCCGCGTTTCAAATCCGGTGTTACCAGGTCAATCGAACCTGTTATTCCTGCAACTCCTGAAGAAGAGAAACAGGAATCAACAATTACCGAAGAAACACAGAAGGTTGGTTTTACGCCAAGGTTCAAGGCCGGTGTAACTAAACCAGCAGCGGCTCCAGCCGAAGAGAAGCCCACGGAGCATAACCCTGCCGAAGAAAAACCTAAAATCGGTTTTACGCCAAGGTTTAAGGCCGGCATGACGGAAACCCCCAAAGAGCCGAACGCGGAAGAACCTGTTCCGTTAGAAGCAAAACCTGTTGAAGAAAAGCCCGCGGAAGAAAAGCCTAAAATGGGTTTTACGCCAAGGTTTAAAGCCGGTGTTACCAAAGTAACAGCTACCCCCGAGGGGCAATCTAAAGCTGAAGAGGCGGCTCTGCCTGAAGAAAAACCTACCGAAGAAAAGCCGTCTGAAGAAAAACCTAAAATCGGTTTTACGCCCCGTTTCAAAGCCGGTATTACCAAACAGGCGCCACCACCGTCGGAAGAATAAAAATGTCGCTGTAACAATTCAGCTTTTAGGCGTCTAAGTTTTACAGAAACTTAGAATCATGAATTGGAAACTAAATCTTAAGAAAACTCCAAAAACAGAGAAGGCCAAAAAATCAAAAACCCGTGAATGGGTTGATGCGGTAGTTTTTGCCGTTGTGGCTGCTACTATTATTCGTGGCTTATTGTTTTCAGCATACGCTATTCCTTCCGGCTCAATGGAAGGCACCGAACTTACCGGCGATTATTTATTTGTGAGCAAGATCAGCTACGGGCCGCGCATAGCCAATACACCGTTAGCTGTGCCTTTTACCGAACCGGTGATGTATGGCATAAAAACTTATTCGGGTGCCATTCAACTGCCTTACTTCAGGCTGCCGGGCCTCGGTCATATCAGAAACCAGGACATTGTGGTGTTTAACAAACCTGATGAGGCCGGCCCCGGATATAACATCCCGGTTGATGAGCGAACTACGCTGATCAAACGTTGCCAGGCTATTCCCGGTGATGTACTAACAATTATTAATGGTCAGGTTTATATTAACGGTAAAGCCGCGCGAAATGCGCCCAAACAACAGACTTCATACACAGTTCAAATTACCGGTCTGCCTATTAACCCGGATATCATGCGCGAGCAAAATATCTCTATCCGACAGCAGTTGGGGCCCGATAGTTATGAGATGATCATGCCTTCATCGGCTGCTGATATTATAAAAGGTTACTCCAACGTTAAAAGTATAACGCCGGTTATTGCGCCTGCCGGTTCTTACGACCCGGAGATCTTCCCCCATAATGAAAAATTCAAGTGGAATGTAGACAACTATGGCCCCATCCGCCTACCCAAAAAAGGTTGGACAACGCCATTGAACGACTCTACGCTTACTTTATATCGCCGTGCAATTGAGGTGTATGAAAACAATAAAGTTGCCATAAATGGTAATGATATATTGATTAACGGAAAGAAAGCCGGAAGTTACACCTTTAAAATGGACTATTACTGGATGATGGGCGATAACCGCCATGACTCGTTAGATTCAAGATTTTGGGGGTATGTGCCCGAAGATCATGTTATTGGTAAAGCTATGCTGACTTTCTTCAGTACCGACTCAACGCAGAGTTTCTTTAACCGTATCCGTTGGAACAGGGTGTTGCGGCCGATAGAGTAATAACGTTGTTAGGTATTAAGCGGGTGTCATCTGAGGCATAAATCCGGCCTATAAAGGTGAAATGACAATAATTGCCTTCAATGTCATCCATCAACGGTAGAGATCTATACGCATGCTAAGGGCAAAGGCCTTACGATCGAACTTTTAAAGCCTCAGGGTGACACCATTCTATTTTTAGTTGTCATGGGCAGGCTCTCAAAGCCTGGCAGGTGGGCCATCGCTCAGCCTTCGACATAGCTTAGGGTTAAATGGAAGCCTTATTTTATATTTAATTGTAACCAATAAATACCTACCTTTGCCGTCATTATAACAAAAAATAACATGGCTTATAATTTATTAAAAGGCAAAAAAGGAATAATTTTTGGCGCATTAGACGAGAACTCTATCGCCTGGAAAACTGCCCAGCATTGTCATGCAGAAGGCGCCGAAATTGTGTTAACTAACGCTCCTATAGCTTTACGCATGGGCGCTATAAATAAACTGGCCGAAGAAATTAACGCTCCGGTTATTCCTGCCGATGTTACCGTTGCTGCCGATATTGAAAATTTATTTGCTAAATCAATCGAGCACTTTGGTGGTCAGGTTGATTTTGTGCTACATTCAATAGGTATGAGTATCAACGTACGTAAAGGCATCCCTTACTATGAAAATAACTACGAGTTTACACATAAAGGATTCGATATATCGGCTTTGAGCTTGCACCGTGTGCTTCAAACTGCGATGAAAATGGATGCTATTGCCGAGTGGGGATCAGTAGTCGCGCTTACTTACATTGCTGCACAACGCGTGTTCCCGGATTATAACGATATGAGCGATAATAAAGCGGTGTTAGAAAGCATTGCACGCAACTTTGGTTACTACTATGGTACCAAAAAGAAAGTGCGTATCAACACGGTGTCGCAATCGCCAACCCGTACTACTGCAGGTTCGGGCGTAAAAGGGTTCGATGGCTTTATCAATTATGCCGAAAAAATGAGTCCGCTGGGTAATGCTGATGCAGACCAATGCGCCGATTACCTGGTTACCTTATTCTCTGACCTGACCAAAATGGTTACTATGCAAAACCTGTTCCATGATGGCGGTTTCTCTTTCACCGGAGTAACGCAAGCGGTTATTGATCAAATGGAAAAATAACATCTGGCAATTAATGTCAATAACAAAAGCCAACCTTCTGGTTGGCTTTTGTGTTTTAAATAAGCTAATAAAAATCCCCTCCGATTGCGAAGGGGATTATATATTATCGAAAGATCAATATATCTGTTTTAATCGAAATCAATTATTCGGTTTCCACACTTAGTTTATCACCGGTAACTTCTTCCTTAATTTTAGCTTCCAACTCGTCCATTAGTTCCGGGTTATCCAGGATCAACTGTTTAACAGCATCACGTCCCTGACCTAAGCGGGTCTCGCCATAGCTAAACCATGAACCTGATTTTTTAATGATGTTATGCTCAACACCCAGGTCAATGATCTCGCCGGCTTTTGAAATACCTTCACCAAACATAATGTCAAACTCGGCAATACGGAACGGCGGGGCAACTTTGTTTTTAACGATCTTAACTTTAACGCGATTACCTGATACTTCGTCAGTATCTTTAATTTGCGATATACGGCGAACATCTAAACGTACCGAAGCATAAAACTTCAAGGCGTTACCACCGGTAGTTGTTTCAGGGTTACCAAACATCACGCCGATCTTATCGCGCAGCTGGTTGATAAAGATACAGCAGCAACCGGTTTTAGAAATGGTGCCGGTTAGCTTACGCAAGGCCTGCGACATCAAACGGGCATGCAACCCCATTTTTGAATCGCCCATTTCGCCTTCGATCTCGGCTTTTGGCACCAGGGCCGCAACTGAATCGACAACCAGAATGTCAATAGCGCCTGAGCGGATCAGGTTATCAGCAATCTCTAAAGCCTGCTCACCATTGTCCGGCTGTGATATTAAAAGATTTTCAACATCAACGCCTAATTTCTTGGCATAAAAACGGTCGAATGCGTGCTCCGCATCAATAAACGCGGCAATGCCACCTTTACGTTGTGCTTCTGCAATAGCGTGAATGGCCAAAGTAGTTTTACCTGACGATTCAGGGCCATATATCTCAATTACGCGGCCTTTTGGCAAACCGCCAACACCCAATGCAATGTCAAGGCCCAATGATCCGGTTGGGATTACCTCTTGAGGTTCGATAACATTATCGCCCAATTTCATGATGGTGCCTTTTCCGTACGACTTTTCCAGTTTGTCTAGTGTAAGTTGTAATGCTTTTAATTTATCTGCGTTGCTCATCTTTTAATAATATCTTTAGCAAATATAAAACTTATTTTTAAGATTACTAATAATTTTAGTAATTATTTTAATTGGATTATTAAACTTAGTTAACTTAATAAAGCTGGTCAACTATTGTTATCAACACTGCGCTTTTTGAGCTCTTTGCTAATGGTATTCAGCGATTTTTTTAGCTTGGCATCTTTCACCTTTTTTAATCGCAACGCTTCTGCTTTTTCCAAGGCTTTCTCCGTATGTGTGCGCTCATAATAACGGCAAAACCAGGTAAGCGGGCAAATGTCGCACTTAGGATTACGCGCAACACAAATATACCGCCCATGTAATATCAACCAGTGATGCGCTATAGCCAAAGTGTTTTGCGGCAGATATTTGACCAGTTGTTTTTCAACAGCCAGCGGCGTGCGCGCATTGGTAGTTAAACCGATACGGTCGGCCACACGAAAAACATGAGTATCCACGGCAATGGCCGGCGCATCATAAACTACCGAGGCGATAACATTGGCGGTTTTACGGCCTACACCGGGCAGCTTTTGTAATTGATCGATATCTGCAGGAACTATACCGCCAAAATCGGAAGTCAGCATTTGAGCCATACCCACCAAATGCCTGGCTTTATTGTTTGGATAACTTACGCTGCGGATATAATTAAATACTTCGTCTGAATTTGAGGCTGCCAAAGTTTCGGCATCCGGGAAGCGTTTAAACAAATCAGGGGTAACCTGGTTAATGCGTTTATCTGTACACTGCGCCGACAGGATCACCGCTACAAGCAACTCAAACGGATTAGAATAATGCAATTCAGTTTCGGCCTGCGGCTGATGTCTGGAAAAATATTCGACGAAATGGTGATAGCGTTCTGATCGTTGCATGGCGGCTTAATAACCATCAAAAGTAAAAAAGTATGCGGGAGTAACGACAATGCCAGCAACTTTTAAACAAAAAATCCCGGGCAGAATTAGCGTCTGCTCAGGATTCAAGGCTTTTATCGCCCATCAGCAACTAACGTTTACTTTTTGAATAATCAAGAATGTAATGGATCGTTTGAAGCTTTGGTTGCTTTTGCAAAAGCTCCAGTTCAGGCCGTAATGAATGATAAAAAATCAAATCATCGGCCTCAAGGTTCTCTTTTACATTTTCCTTTTTCACTTCGTCGTTGTTGTGGTTGCCAAGTGCATTTAAAGTAGTAGAGGTTTCACCCATAAGCTGTGTTTTGTTGATCAGTTTGTATACATTGTATAACGTGCGCTATTTCTATTTATTTTAACCACATGAAAATTAAATGAAATTTTTCTTCTCGGTTTATAATCAGTTATAGACTTAATTAAATATAGGCTAATTTTTAATTTGGCGCTAAACTTTGAGTTAAAAATTCCCTGCGTCCTGGATGGTAATGGTAATAAAAAAGGCTACGCACACATGGGATGGCGTAGCCTCATACAATGATTACTATTTGGAAAACTAGTTTTTTAGACTAAGCTCTTTGGCCTGCATCATTTTTCGCAGGTTATTAAGGGCATAACGCATCCGGCCCAGTGCGGTGTTGATGCTTACTTCGGTAATGTCTGCAATTTCTTTAAAACTCATGTCGCCAAAATGGCGCATAATCAAAACTTCCTTCTGCTCAGACGGTAATTGTTGTATTAGTGTTTTCAGATCTTTATGGGTTTGTTCGCGTACCATACGGTCCTCGGTACTTTCGTCGTAGTTACCCAGCACCTCAAAAATGTCAAAGTCGTCGCCATTGCTAACCATTGGCGCACGCTTTTCGCGGCGGAAATGGTCGATGACCAGGTTGTGTGCAATACGGGTTACCCAAGGTAAAAACTTACCTTCCTCATTGTATTTACCCGCTCTTAAGGTATTGATAACTTTGATGAACGTATCCTGAAAAATATCTTCAGCAAGGTACTCGTCCTTCACTAACAGATAAATAGAAGTGTATATTTTGGCTTGATAGCGGCGGATAAGTTCTACTAATCCTTTTTCATCGCCACCAATGTAAAGATGGATTAGATCCTGATCACTTTGCAATTGAAAATCCATATAAAGCGTTTACTTTAACTTAGTTAAATAAAATTGTTAAGTATAGCTTCTAATCGATATGGATTCCTTTAGGGGTTAATAAAATTGTTACATCAAATTAAATAAATTTCATCGTAAAAAACAAATAATTTTTTTCTGTCATAATATTTTTTGTATCACGATGTTATTTGGATACTGCTAAATATTTTAGGATTTTTGCACTTTCAAAAAAATCGGCTCAATTATTGGCTATGTCTGTCAGACTTTATTTTTTGAGAAGGTTTAATCGCTTGATACCATAGTCGATAGTCCATAGACCATGGTTAATCAGAGGAAACTATGGTCTATCGGCCATGGACCATGGACCCAAAATATCAACGAATGAACGAAGCAGATAAAGATCCGCAAAAAAATATCATCATAAAGGGCAGCCGCGTGCACAACCTTAAAAACCTGGACGTAGCTATCCCCAAAAATAAGCTGGTTGTGATAACGGGTATGTCGGGCTCGGGCAAATCATCCCTTGCTTTTGACACCTTGTATGCCGAAGGTCAGCGCCGGTATGTAGAGAGCCTTTCGGCCTATGCGCGTCAGTTTTTGGGCAGGATGAATAAGCCTGACGTCGACTATATTAAAGGCATTGCGCCGGCTATTGCTATTGAGCAAAAGGTTATCACGTCGAACCCACGCTCTACCGTAGGTACATCTACAGAGATCTACGATTATCTGAAACTGTTATTCTCGCGTATTGGCAAAACTATTTCGCCGGTATCAGGCGGTATAGTTAAGCGCGACTCAGTTACCGATGTCATTAATTTTATCATGACTCTGCCTGACGATGCGCAGGTTACTATACTATGCCCGCTGCATCCGCACAATAACCGCAGTCTGAAAGAGGAGTTGGCCGTATTGATGCAAAAAGGATTTGTAAGGGTAGAGTATGACGCGGCCATATCGCGCATTGAGTCATTACTGGAAGACGAATCCATCGCTAATGGCCCGCTGGTGAGCGATCACGGCCTGAAGATCATCATCGACCGCATAACTAAAGATACATCCGACGAAACCGTAAGCCGCCTGGGCGACTCGATCCAAACCGCATTTTTTGAAGGCAAAAGCGATTGCCTCGTTTATTATCAGGAACCTGAGGCTGATACTGAAAGCCAACGTTTCTTTTGCGACCGCTTTGAACTGGACGGTATCAAATTTGAGGAGCCTACGCCAAACTTCTTCAGCTTTAACAACCCTTATGGCGCCTGCAAGCGCTGCGAAGGCTACGGCAAAGTAATTGGTATTGACGAGGATTTAGTTATCCCAGACAAAAGCAAGACCATTTACGAAGGCGCGATAGCCCCATGGCGTGGCGAGAAAATGCGCGAGTGGAACGACCAATTGGTTAAGCATGCCCTTAAGTTCGATTTCCCGATCCATCGCCAATATAATCAACTTACCCAGGAGCAACAGCGGCTATTATGGACCGGTAACCAGTACTTCCGCGGCCTTGACGAGTTTTTTAAGGAAATGGAAGCGCAGACCTACAAGATACAATACCGGGTGATGCTATCCCGCTACCGCGGCAAGACTACCTGCCCCGAGTGTAAAGGCAGTCGCCTGCGTCAGGATGCTACTTATGTGAAGATCGAGGGCAAGTCTATTACCGATATTGTTTTGATGCCTTTAGATAAAGCCCTGGCATTTTTCCAGAACCTGGCGCTTAACGAAACCGATGCCAAAGTAGGCAAGCGACTGCTCACCGAGATCACCAATCGCCTGAGTTTTTTGGTGGATGTGGGTTTAAGTTATTTGACTTTGAATCGTTTGTCTAATACCTTGTCGGGCGGTGAGTCGCAGCGTATTAATCTGGCTACTTCGTTGGGTAGTAGTTTGGTTGGCTCTATCTATGTGTTAGACGAGCCCAGCATCGGCTTGCACCCGCGCGATACCCAGCGCCTTATCAGCGTGCTGAAATCACTGCGCGATGTCGGTAATACGGTTCTGGTAGTTGAGCACGAGGAAGAGATCATGAAAGCTGCCGACCACATTATTGACATTGGCCCCGCAGCAGGCACCCACGGCGGCGAACTCATTTTCAGCGGCGACTATGCCGCCATCATTAAAGACGACAAAAGCCTAACCGGCAAATACCTGAGCGGACGGGAGGAGATAGCCATCCCTACCCAACGCCGCAAATGGAACGACTTTATAGAGATAAAAGGTGCGCGCGAGAATAACTTGCAGCATGTTAACGCCAAATTCCCGCTGGGTGTGTTTACTGCCGTTACCGGTGTATCCGGCTCGGGCAAGACCAGTTTGGTTAAACGTATTTTGGCGCCCGCTTTACAGAAGGCTTTGGGCAACTACAACGGCGAGCAAACCGGCAGCTATGATGCCATCGAAGGCGACTACAGCAAAATTGAACAGGTTGAGCTGGTTGACCAAAACCCTATAGGCCGCTCATCGCGGTCAAACCCGGTTACTTATGTTAAAGCCTGGGACGAGATACGTAACCTGTACGCCGCCCGGCCTGCGGCCAAGGCTGCGGGGTTAAAGCCCTCGGCTTTCTCTTTTAATGTGGAGGGTGGCCGTTGCGACGTTTGCCAGGGCGAAGGCGAGGTAAAAATAGAGATGCAGTTTATGGCCGACATCTTCCTGACCTGCGAGACCTGCGGCGGCAAGCGCTTCAAACAGCATATTCTGGACGTTACCTATAACGACAAGAACGTGGCCGACGTACTGGCCATGACCATCGAAGATGCGCTGGAGTTCTTTGCGGCCGAGCCCAAGATCATAGCCAAGATCAAGCCTTTGTTTGAGGTAGGTTTGGGTTATGTGCAGTTGGGGCAGTCGTCTAATACCTTGTCGGGAGGGGAGGCGCAGCGCATTAAGCTGGCGTCGTTTTTGGTGAAGGGGAACAACCCCCATAAGACCTTGTTTATCTTTGACGAGCCGACCACCGGCCTGCACTTTGCCGACATCAAGAAGCTGCTCAAATCGTTTGATGCGTTGCTGGAGCATGGCAATACCATCATTGTGATAGAACATAACATGGACGTGATCAAATGTGCCGACTGGGTGATAGACATTGGCCCCGAAGGCGGCGACCGCGGCGGCAAGGTCGTCTTTGAAGGCCTGCCCGAAGACCTGATCAAACTCAAAGACAGCTATACCGGCCAGTTCCTCGCCGAGCGGTTTGGAGGTTGAAAATTAGTTGATGATCATATACATAGCTGTTTCACTTAAAAGTGAAACACTTTGGAACAGTTGAAACACTATTTTGTATTAAGTTGTTGATGCATAATTGTTTATGAAAACTGGCTGAAACAAAATGAAACAAAGTATTCGTCAGGATTTTTATAGGTAATATCTGCGTTATGTGCTGATAATCAGGCGACTGTAAATTGACCGTTTTTGACGGGGTGAAACAGGGAAAGTGAAACGGTATTTTCAATTTTCCGCGCCTGGCCGGGGTTCTCAAACCCGGGCCAAGTCCGAAACATCGCAAGCGGAACGCCTGCTGTAGCAGGCGGTAACCAACTCCACCATGTCATTGCGGGGAGCGAAGCGATCTCTGCATAACTAAGCGCATTTGCTTATTGCCTGATAACGTTCATTCGCCGCTAAGGCTATTATTTTTTCGTGAGTTGTTCGTTTTTAAAGGTACTTAAAAGGGGTGGGGCCGTTTGTCACCAACAACCCGTGTGTTGGCCCTGTATTATAATAATACATGTGTATGTGACACACAAATACGGGCGGGAGAAAGCGCATTATTCAGCAGGACGTTCATGAGCGCAGGAGTTTTTTATCATAAGTTATTGCGAAGATAAAACTAACAACGAGTTTGACGCACGGTATCTTCAAACCGATTTAAGGTATGGCCGGCGTGTTCAGGGAGTAATTGCAGGGCGTTAGGTTTGTTCTTACTTTTCTTTTAATTGATGGTATCGTCATTCGTGAAATCTGTCTTTACAACAATTTCGCGGATGATCTTGTCTAACTCATCAGCCGACTGTTTGAGCATCGGCAATGCGTCGTTTTTAAATATCCCGGATGTATCATTCACTAACAGGTCTATCAACCCCATTATGCGTGCAAGCGGTGCCCTTACTATATGCGACTGGAACCAGGCGATTTCGAGCAGTTGTTTGTTTTGTTGCTCAATTGCCGTCAGGTAGTTCATGCGGTCTGTAATGTCGCGCTCTATGGCGATGTAGTTCTGGACATTGCCATCAGCGTCGGTTACGGGCGATATAGCAAGCGAGGCCCAGTAGGGCTGTCCATTCTTCTTATAAAATACTGCCTGAATCTGGCAGTTTTGTTTCAGTTTCATGGCTTCTTCCAGCTTGGCAATTTCGGTCTGGTCGGTTTCAGGGCCTTGTAGCATGGTAAGGCTGCCAAGCTTGATTTCATGCGGCGTATACCCTGTTATGTTATGAAATGCAGCGTTAGCATAAATGACCGCAGGCGCACCCTGGTTGTTGGGCCTCGCTTCGGTGATGATGACCGCATCCGTTGTACTGGTGACAACAGATTCCAGCAGTTTAAGATGATGCTCTTCTTCTTTTTGGTGTGTAACGTCTTTCATCGCGCCAATCATCCGCGAAGGTTTGTCTTCTTCATCGCGGGTAAGTACAACGCTGTTACAAATAATGGCAAAGGTGCCGTCTGCTTTTTTAAACTGGTATTCGTCTTGCCACCTGTCTTGCCGTCTTTCGCTTAATAGGCTTTCTATTCGGGCCTTTACCCTTGACCGGTCTTCGGGTTGCAGCTTGTCTTCTAACCAGCTTCGCTGAACTGAGGTACCCGCTTCGGCATAGCCAAATAAGGTACTGAAACCTTCGCCCAGGAATACGGTATCAGACGCAATGTGCCAGTCCCAGATAGCGTCTGATGAAGCTCTTGCCGCCTGGCGGAACCGCTCGTTACTGCGGAGGAGCTCGGCTTCGGCCTTGATCTTTTCGGTCACATCCTGACAAATAACCATCCGCGCATTGGGACTGTTAAAGTCGATCGCGTGTCCGGTAATATCGACCAAGATAATTTCGCCGTTTTTTTTGACATGCCGCCAGTAAACAGTTGGCTTTTCGCGGTTGTTATGCAACCCCTGTAGCAGCTCTTTAAGTGCATCTATATCTTCGGTCGGCCTGATATCCATGATGGTCATCGACAGAAATTCTTCTCGTGAGTAACCGTAATGCCGTATGGCTTCTTCATTTACTTCAAGAATGCGCAGTGTTTCCTGGTCATAGATCCACTTGGGTAAGGGGCTAAGATTGAACAATTTGCGGTATTTTTCTTCTGATTGCTCTGCTTCATGTTTGGCCAACATTAATCTTTGTTCGGCCTCGATATGCTCGGTAACGTCGCGGAAGTTGTCAATAAGGCCCTGAATGTCAGGGTCATCAAGCAGGTTGGTGATGGTTGCTTCTATCCAGCGCCAGGTGCCATCTTTATGCAGCAGGCGGATAGGCGAGGCGTTTACCGGCACCCCCGGTTGAGCGAATACCGCGGACATTACTTCTGCCGATTTTTCGCGATCATCCGGATGGACGGTTTGAAATACATCCATTTCCATGGCCTCTTCTGCCGAATATCCCGTTATCTGCTCTGCTGCCGGTGAAACATACATAACCTTTCCTTCGGGCGAAAGAATGGCGATAGCATCGGCATTGTTTTCTACCATTCGCCTAAAGCGTTTTTCGCGCTTGTTTACTTCCTCTTCTGCCCGTTTTTGACGGGTAATATCCCTGCCCGAAATACATAAGCCAATCACAGTATCGTTTTCACGCACCGGGTTCACAGCAAAACTGAACCAGCATGTTTCGCCGTCGGGCCGCGGGTAAGGCCTTTCATATTCTATTGTTTCTCCCGCAAATACACGTTTAGAAAGTACGCGGAACACATTTGCGCGGTCTTCTGCCAGGTAGTCCAGTAAGGACGTACCAATCTTAACCGCTTTATGATCGCCGAGTTCAAAAATAAGTTCGCCGGCTTTATCATTATGGGCTATGATTTCGAGTTGGGCATTAACCAGTACAAAGCCCTCAACCGTATGGTCAAAGATGGTACGGAGATTTTTTTCAGATTGCCGGACTTTATCCTCGGCGCGTCTCCATTTGCGGATGTCAGTGATCTCGGTGCAATATCTCTCTTCTCCGGCGGGTGTGGTAAACCTCACCGATGAGTATTCGCAGGGGAACCGTTCACCGCTCCGGGCGATGCCGGTTACCTCGCCACGAGACTTTCCGTCCCTTTCGCGCTGCAGCAGGAGCTGATGTAGCTTTTGGTCCTCTTCTATAATGTCTGGTCGGCCAAGGTGTTTCATTTCTTCTTCCGAATACCCAAATATTGAACAGGCAGCCTCATTTACGGCCAATACCATACCGTTTTTATCAGAGAGAAAAAAAGCGTTTTGTGCCGTCGCGAAAATGCTTTCATAAGGAAGGCCCGTGGTTTCGGGCAGTGAATTCTGTACTGCTTTGTTTTCAAAGATCTCTTGTGTAAGCTGAAATAGGTAGACAACATTGCCCGTCTCATCAACCACAGGAATATATTCGAGTATCCAGAATCTGAGCTTACGTTCACCGGTGTTGTCTGGCAGCCGGTAAGAAATGGTCCCGGGTGTCTGTGGTTCTTTGAGGCGGATTGCCTTGTTGATACTCTGTTTGGTACGTTTTATCGGCGAGTCAGGGTTGTCCAGGTGTTGATCAGGGAACACGTCAAACAAAGCCCGTCCGCAAAGGTCCTGAGACGACAGCGCAAACATGTGTATGTAAGCTTCATTTGCCTGTACTATTTTAAACGGCTCATCTGCAGCTAAAATTAGCGCAGGAACCGGAATGTCCTCAAAAATACTTTCAAGCTTATCAATCGTTAGCATAGATGTAATTGATTAAGACAGGTTACACGAGCACTAATTTAAGAAATGGCACTCAATTGACAAAACATTCTTATGTGCTGCTTAAGCGGGATCAAACCCCAAGGCGTTCAGTCATGATCTCTGCTTGCTGCATTCGCTTCGTAACAAACAATGATTCAAATAGATAATGCATTCTGTTAAAAAATGTTTTTAAAAAGTACTTTGAAATAAAAAGTAAATTGATAACTTTATATTTCAAAGGACGCACTGTTTATCGCAGGTTATTCATTAAGAAAACTATAAACTTAAACAATCATGGCACCAAACAACGATTCAAAAACGCAAGTCAAACAAAGAACAGGTAGGGTTATCGGTTTTATTGAGGGTCAGCAGGCTTCCTGCTGTTATTTAAAATGCTAATTCTTGACAGGCATTCGCGCGAAGATGAGCTGGCTCCGGGTATAGTGATTATAATGTCATTGATCAGCGGGATGATATTTGCCGTTGTGGGGAGTTTTATACAGAACTATTTGTCTAAGAACAGCTAAACCCGGATAATAAGTTTATCGCCTCAGGATACGTTGTTCTACTATCTGCATTAACCGGCCGCGGAAACTCCGGCTCACAGGGATTTCGTTGTGGCCGATTATGATGCGGTTACCATCTATAGCCTCAATCTGCGACAGGTTAACGAGAAAGGATTGGTGAACCTTTACAAAATCATGGCCGGGGAGTTGGGCCTCCAGGCTTTTGAGCGTGAGGTAGGCAAGCAGCTTTTTTTCAGTGGTGACGATGTGCACGTAATTGCCGACACTTTCTGCATACAGCACGTCTTTTAGTTCGATCTTTTCGATGCGTTTATCGCTGCGAACAAAAAGATAGCCCGTGCCTGCTATCAGGTGCTCACGCATTTCTGCGTATTCGCGTACTTTCTGCATAGCTTTCAGAAAGCGGTCAAAGGCGATGGGCTTTAACAAATAATCGATGATATCCAGTTCATAACCCTCCAATGCATAGTTTTGGAAAGCCGTGGTAAGGATAATCATTGGTTTAACAGGTGTACGCTTTAGCCATTCAAGGCCAGAAAGTTTGGGCATCTCAATATCCAGCAGTATAAGGTCGGCCTCATTTTGCTTTATAAAAAGTTCGGCTTTCATTGTGTTCTCGCACTGCCCGCAGGCAGAAAGGAAAGGTATCCGTTCAATAAATTCGCGCAATACTTTTCTGGCTATGGGCTCATCATCAACAATCAGGCAGCGTATCTTTTTCATAACGTCAGCATTAAGTTAACCGAATAAATATTATTATCGGCCTCGATGTCGAGTTGATAGTTGGATGGATATAATAGCTCCAGCCGGCGTTTAACATTGCGTAAGCCAATGCCGCCACCATCCTTATTCTCTGCAATCTCATACGAATTAATGCAGGAAAAGCGCACCTGCCCCGCATGTTCGGTTAGGCTGATGGTTACAAAGTTCCGGGTATGATCTTCGCGGGTAATAAATTTAAAAGCGTTTTCAACAAAAGCAATAAAGATCAGTGGGGCAACCATCAGGCCCGGATCAGCGATATTTATTGTCAGGTCTGCCGCTACATTGGCATTGCTTCGAGCCCTCTGCAGGGCAACATAGCTTTCAAGATAGGCCGCTTCTTTCCCCAGTTCTATCAGGTCTACATCTGCCTCATACAGGTTATAACGGAGTAAGTCAGAAAATTGCAGTAACACGTTACGCGCGGTTTCATTAGCGCTGTCAATATTGCCATAGATGGTATTTAAACCGTTAAACAAGAAATGCGGATTCAGTTGTGCGCGTAAATAACGTAATTCGCTATGTAACTGCTCTACTTCTATATTCTTTACCCTTTCATTTTGCTGGCTCCAGCGCAGGCTGAAGAGCAATAGCGTTGAGATCAGAATAGACCAGAAGCTGTCGAATAGGTTCCATTTAAAATAGGAAGGCAACGTCATAGTATTCTTTGGCCAAACAAGCGTATCATAATATTGCAGGCTGAGGCTTTTAAGGTAGGTGTTCAAAATCACCAGCGCCAGGACACTGAGCAGGTAAAGCGTTATTTTCCTTTTATCGAGTAATTTGGGAATTAGCAAAAAAGCATTTACATAGATCAGCATGGCCAGCAGTCCGATAGAGACGGCCAGTGGGGCCAGGCTGAACAGCCAGCCTTTTTTGTGGATATAGTCTTCCACATTCATCAGGTTATAGATGCCGTATACCAGCCAGACAATAAGGTGGAACAGATATTTGCCCGAAAATAAACGTAACAGCCATGACTTCATGATCAAAAATAATATTAATTACCTGATCGTATGTTCCTCATTTATTGTTATTTCCGGATCTCACGCCGGAAACGCTTCTTACCCTGTTGCTGACGTCAGTTATCAAATAAGTTTTTTCAACGGACAGGTGTTCTTTACATTCGGTTATGATCAACATTGCACGAATACGTTCCATTGACCTGTTGCGCGGCGCTGTGATGGTTTTGATGGCTATAGATCATATCCGCGTTTATTCAGGCATTCCTGCCGGCGGGCCCGACCCGGCAATTTTTTTCACGCGCTGGATCACGCATTTCTGTGTTTCAGGCTTCGTTTTTTTTGCCGGAACGTCGGCCTTTTTGTACGGGCAAAAGCTCCATAAACGCAGGGTGCTGTCGCGCTACCTTTTTACACGTGGCCTGTGGCTTGTTTTGCTTGAATTGACCCTGATCCGTTTTTTTTGGTCGTTCGATGTCAATTTGACCTCGTTTGTACTGGCGGGTGTAATTTGGATGCTGGGTTGGTGCATGGTGCTTTTAGCGATAATGGTTTGGCTGCCGTTCCGGGTAATATGGATCACAAGCCTGGTCATCATTGCCATACAACAAGTTTTTGGCCTGGTTCCTCCCGGTTGGTCTTGGTGGAACTTTTTTTATACGATCAGCGAGGGAGCGCCCGGCAATATAAATGTCTTGTATGTTATCCTGCCCTGGATAGGTGTGATGATGGCGGGTTATGGTTTCGGTGCCCTACTGCAATTAGAACCTCCGCGCCGCGACCGGCTTTGCCGCCGGATAGGTTGGTCCGCAATCGTACTGTTTCTTGTGGCGGGTAGTGTTGTGGCATTACAGAGAGGCGGGGACGTACCCTTTCTTTTCCGGTTGCTTGCTCAGCAAAAGTATCCGCCATCCCAGTTATACCTGCTCATGACGCTTGGCCCGATCATTGTGCTGGTGCCATTTGCAGAAAAAGCAAAAGGCTGGGCAGCAAGAATCCTGAGTACTTTTGGCAAAGTCCCCTTGTTCTACTATATCTCACATATCCTGTTAATTCACGCTACTGCTTTACTGGTTAACTGGTTTAGGACGGGTGATACCTTGCAAGAACATTACCTGACCGCGCCTTTTTGCGGCTTGCCCGAACCGCTGCGCTGGCCTTTGCCTTTGCTGTATATCGTGTTTATCTTTATAGAAATCTTTCTGTACCTGGCTTGCCAATGGTATGGCCGTTATAAATCATCACACGCCGAAAAAGTATGGCTGAAGTATTTGTAAGCGATAAAGCAAAGGCCGACGAAAACGCACGTAATGGGGAGCTTGAGGCGGTAACAGCGTTTCTGCGACGTTACCCGGGGCATCTGCATTTTAAAGCGCCCTGGTATGCCGAAGCTGGCTGCGACTGGTCAAAGCCAGCGGCGTTTAATGCCAAACAAATTATCAAGCATAAGCATTGGTTTGTGAGTTGGGCGGAGTATGCTGCATTCCGGGAGCAACTGGAGTCGGACGTTGAGCTGCAGCGTTTCGAGGCCGCTGTCAATGCGATTTGCGACGGCGATTTTGCTTTTTTAAAACGATTATTAAATGAGGATGCGGAACTGGTACAGAGACGTTCACTGCGTGGCCATCGTGCGACACTTTTGAATTATACCGGGGCCAATGGCATTGAAGACTGGCGGCAAAAGACACCGGCAAACATCGTAGATATAGCGCGCCTGCTGCTGGAAACCGGTGCGGATACAGATGCCTGGGGCGATATGTATGGGGGTACATCTACCCTCGGGCTGGTAGCAACCAGCGTACACCCGGTTATCGCAGGTGTGCAGGAACCGCTGATGGATATCCTGATCCGGCATGGCGCCGACCCAAACCGGGCGGTTGCGCCTAATTATACCGGGGGGATGCTGATACTGGCCTGTATTCATAATGGACGCTATGAGCCTGTTCATTACCTGGCGCGACACGGTGCGAAGGTAGATCTGGAAGGCGCTTGTGCTTTGGGCGATCTGGAAAAGGTGCGGGCACTTTTTGACGAAGCTGTATCTCAAAAACAAAATATCGGCCTTACGTGGGCCTGTCAATATGGTCATATTCCTGTAGTAGATTTTTTGCTGGAAAAAGGCTTGTCAGTAAATACCGCCATAAACGGCACCACGCCGTTACTGGCTGCCGCTTTTGAAGGCCAACTGCAAATGGTCATCAAATTGCTGGATTGGGGAGCCGATATAGAAGCCGTAAATGACTATGGAGGTACTGCACTCGGACAAACGCTGTGGTGTTTATATAACCATCGTTGTCCGGATCATTTGCAGATTATGGAATTGCTGATCAATCGCGGCGCAATTATCAAAGACGATTGGCAAACTTATATAAATGAAATAAGAGCACATGGATAAAGAGTTACGCATCGGCGGTTACCGTTTCCCTATGGTTTACGTGCAGGGAACCGGTGAAAGGTATTATCGCTTCGGTTTAGAAAATTCTCAACTACAGGTAAGCATCAAAGACTTTTATCTTTCAACTTACACTGTAACTCAACAAGTATGGCATCAGGTAATGGGTGTTAACCCCTCACACGCAAAGGATGATTTTAAGCCGGTGGAATGTGTTTCGTTTGATGATGTCGCTGAGTTTTTGAAACAGCTGAATTATTCTCAATTCTCTGACGAGGCCAGCAATAAATTCCGGCTCCCAACAGAGACCGAATGGGAATATGCTGCGCGGGGTGGGAACTATTGGGGCGAATATTTTGTATATAGTGGAAGTGATAATATTGAAGATGTAGGCTGGTATAAACGTAATAGTGGTGGACGTACCCATATCGTAGGCCAAAAGCAACCCAACCAATTGGGCATTTATGATATGAGCGGTAATGTATGGGAATGGTGCCAGGATTATTTTCAGCCTGCTATCAGAGAAATACCATTGGACGGCAGCCCTTGCCTGAAAGAAAATGAATACCGGGTGGTCAGAGGCGGTTGTTTTCACAATTATGGCATCCACTGCGCAGCTATGAAGCGTTACGAGATCATCGCCGACAGCAGGGACAACTCGGTAGGTTTCCGGATAGCTGTTAGCGCTTGATATCAACAGGCGATACTATAAATGAGAAAACGATCAAAAGATTTTCCATAAGCTTAGATGACATGATCCAGCCACCAGAACTGAAATTACACTTGCCCATGAATATAGGCAGTGGTAAGAAAGCGACCACCACGCAGGTGTGGCTCATGCTGCAGGCGGCTTATTACGGCGATCTGGAAAAAGTGCAGGCCCTGGCCAGTGAATGTGAAGGTTTGTTGTATGCGCAATATAATTATGCCCCACCCATCCATTTTGCAGTACGCGAAGGACATATTGAATTGGTGAAGTACCTACTGAGCCGGGGTGCGCATGATTCTGCGTACCGCTTTTACCCCTTTCTGGATAGTATGCAAACGGTAGCGCTTGACCGCGGATATAAAGAGATCGCAGCACTATTGGATGATTATGCCGGTAAAGATTGTGCGCGCTACAAAGGAGACAACGGTAAGATAACTTACAATCGCACATCACAACAAAAAGAGTTTGAAAAAGCGGTGAGCCGTAATCAGCTCAGAAAGGTCAAGAATATTTTAGAGCAGCATCCTGAGTTTGCGCTGGATGATACTTATTTCTGGAGTGAAGGAATATTGACGGCGCCGGTCAAAGAAGGTGGTTATGCAATGGCAGATATGCTGATCAGTTATGGAGCTAAAGTGCCGAAAATATTGAAGTGGGCGCAGTTCTATTATTTTGAGACTTTGGCGCATGCTGAATTCATCATGGCACGCGGCATGGATGCCAATACCATAAGCTGGCAGCATGTGACGCTGCTGCATGATATGGCACAAAAAGGTTATCTGGATAAAGCCGCCCTGCTTTTAGGTTATGGTGCAGCTATAAATGCCCTGGACGAAGCATATCTGTCAACGCCGCTCGGCCTGGCAGCACGCTGGGGACACCTGCCAATGGTAGAGCTTTTATTGACACACGGCGCTGATCCAAAACTGGCAGGGGCCGACTGGGCAACGCCATTGGCCTGGGCAGAAAGTAAAGGACATAAGCATATAGCCGAACTGCTTAAACGTGTTTGATGAGTAATTTATAGTTATCATCTAATCACGCTAACCCAATTTATAACAGTTCCAAATAACATTGTGACATAACCGTACTTCGGTTTATTTGTTATAATTTGTAAATTCGCCGCACACCTTATTTTAAGGGGGATACACACCTGCCGCAAATAAGGAGTAGTTATTTTTCTACTTACTTAAATATATACCCATGGCTTTTGATATAGACATGATAAAAAAGGTTTACGAGCGCTACAGCACGCGTGTGGCTGCTGCCCGTACCGCAACCGGCAAACCTTTAACTTTAACTGAAAAAATATTATATGCTCACCTGAGCGAGGGCGAAGCTAAACAGGCCTATGCACGCGGTGTAGACTATGTTGATTTTGCACCTGACCGTGTGGCTATGCAGGATGCTACTGCACAGATGGCGCTGTTGCAATTTATGCAGGCGGGCCGCCCGCAGGTTGCTGTGCCTTCAACCGTGCATTGCGATCACCTGATTCAGGCTAAAATTGGCGCTAATGAGGATTTGAGCACTGCTAAGGATGTAAATAAAGAGGTTTATGATTTCCTGGCTTCGGTAAGTGATAAATACGGCATTGGTTTCTGGAAACCGGGTGCAGGTATCATCCACCAGGTGGTATTAGAGAACTATGCTTTCCCGGGTGGTATGATGATTGGCACCGACAGCCACACACCAAATGCGGGTGGTTTGGGTATGATCGCTATCGGTGTTGGCGGTGCCGACGCCTGTGATGTAATGGCCGGCTTACCATGGGAGCTTAAATTCCCTAAACTGATCGGTGTTAAGCTAACCGGTAAATTATCGGGCTGGACATCGGCTAAAGATGTTATTTTAAAAGTTGCCGGTATACTAACTGTTAAAGGCGGTACCGGTGCTATTGTTGAATATTTTGGCGAAGGTGCCGAAGCGCTGAGCGCAACCGGTAAAGCTACCATTTGTAACATGGGTGCCGAGATTGGTGCTACCACTTCAGTATTTGGTTATGGCGAAAGAAGCGAGGCTTACCTTCGCGGTACTAAACGTGCCGATATTGCTGATGCTGCCAATGCTATTAAGGAACATTTAAATGGCGACCCTGAGGTTTACGCAAATCCTGAGCAATACTTTGACGAGGTAATTGAGATTAACCTGAATGAGCTGGAACCGCATATTAACGGTCCGTTTACGCCTGATCTGGCCTGGCCATTGTCAAAATTTGCAACTGCGGTTAAAGAGAATAACTGGCCTGAAACTTTAGAAGTTGGTTTGATTGGTTCATGTACCAACTCCTCATATGAGGATATTACCCGTTCGGCTTCATTGGCCAAACAGGCTATTGATAAGGGGCTGAAGGCTAAAGCCGAATTTACCATCACACCGGGCAGCGAGCTTGTACGTTACACAGTTGAGCGCGATGGTTACCTGGATACCTTCGACCAAATGGGCGGCATAGTATTAGCTAATGCCTGCGGCCCGTGTATCGGTCAATGGGCACGTCATACCGACGATCCTACCCGCCGTAACTCCATCATCACTTCGTTTAACCGTAATTTTGCCAAACGTAATGATGGTAACCCCAATACCCACGCTTTCGTAGCGTCGCCGGAAATAGTGACTGCTTTTGCTATTGCGGGCGACCTGACCTTTAACCCGATTACGGATTACCTGACCAACGAAAAAGGTGAGCAGGTAAAGCTTGATGAGCCGGAAGGTTTGGAAATGCCGATAAAAGGTTATGCAGTTGAAGATGCAGGCTACCAGGCTCCGGCCCAGGATGGCAGCCGGGTGGTAGTTAAGGTTGACCCTAATTCATCACGTCTGCAATTGCTTGATCCGTTTAAGCCTTGGGAGGGTACAGATATTACCGGTTTGAAATTGCTTATCAAGGCTAAAGGTAAGTGTACTACCGACCACATCTCGATGGCCGGTCCGTGGTTGAAATTCCGCGGTCACCTGGATAATATCAGTAACAATATGCTGATAGGTGCTATCAACTACTTTAACAATACAGCCGACAGCGTTAAAAACGAATTGACCGGCGAATATGGCCCGGTACCTGCTACCCAACGTGCTTACAAAGCGCATGGCATAGGTACTATTGTAATAGGCGACGAAAACTATGGTGAAGGTTCATCGCGCGAGCATGCGGCGATGGAACCACGTCACTTAGGCGTACGTGCAATATTGGTAAAATCGTTTGCCCGTATTCATGAAACCAACCTAAAAAAACAAGGTATGCTGGCTATCACTTTTGCTGATAGCAACGACTATGAGAAAATACAGGAGGATGATAAAATCGATATCGTAGGTTTAACCACTTTTGCTCCGGGCAAACAGTTAACCGTTGTATTACATCACCATGATGGTACTACAGAATCGTTTGCGGTTAACCATACTTATAACGCTCAGCAAATAGAGTGGTTTAAGGCAGGTGGCGCTTTGAATATTATCCGTAAGCAAATGGCCTAGTAAAGGTAAAAGCTGAAAGGTAAAAGGCCTTCCCGAAAACGGGAAGGCCTTTTGTTTATCGTAGAGAGGCGATGCATTGCGTCTCTACGGGGTTTGGATATTTTATTTAATATCAAACATCTTCATGCCCTCGCGGCCGTAAAATGTCGGGAAATACATCATTTCGGCTTTGGCCGGATTTACGTGATAGCTGCCGCCATAACGTGGCGTAAGCTCAACCGAATATTTGTATTTGCCTGCTGTCAGTTTACGGCAAAATATGCTCACTTTGTTTTTAAAATATTCCCGGTGCACTTCGCCGTAGGCCCAGCCCTGGTTTTTGGTGGTATAACTACAGCCGGCAGGGATAGGTATCTCAATCATCACAAAATCGACATCCGCATTAACGGTTACCTCGGCATTTAGGGTGATGTTCTGGCCGCCGTTAACTTTGGTTATTCTGCTTCGCCCTTTCTCAAACCAGGTTTCAACACTGAAATCGCTGTTTACCTTTTTAGGCGCCGGGTTCCAGAATTTTTGGTAAGCAGTCAGGTATATAGGCAGGTCGCCGGTTTTGCTGACGGTTATTTTGCTGCCGGCATTTAATTTCGTTTCGTACGGAAATCTGGTCACCGTCTCGTTTTTATCACCGCTGATCTTTAATACTGCCGGCTCAGGTGGTTGGTCGTCAGTCATCATATCAGGCAAAATGGTTTCCAGTATCTCTGCCGATTCATAGGTGTTGCGCCAGTAACCGCCAGCACGTTGTTCTAAAAAGTAATTACGCAGTTTGATTAAAAGCGGCCCCTGGTCCTCAATTTTTAAGATCCGGTAAGCCATTAAGCTTTCGCTGATAGAATTATCATAAAAATTATAGCCTTTTTTGCCCCAATAAATATTGCCAAACATGGTATGGTGCATGTTTTTAAGCAGGCTGTCTAATACAATTGGCATACCTGCAAGCAGGCGCACATACATCAACCGGTATTTTTCTATTTCGCTTTGGTTCTTTTTCGTGGCGATGGCCTTTTCATAGTCGGTTATATAGTTTTGCAAGTTGATACCAGGACTTAACGACTGTAGAAGGGGGATACACCTCAACATATCCGACGGATCCATTCTGTTCATTTGCCCTCGCAGTGCAGCTATCATCATCCCAACATCCGGATAAACAGGATACCCCCGTTTTGCGGCCGCTACCAGGCTTTCAATGACATGTTGGGTTATCCACATCTCCGGGGCGGTGCCCTTCCACCATCCCCAGGTACCATCCATATTTCTATTGTCTGTTAGTTTTTTAATGATGTCCTGAATGTCTTTATCCCATTTAAATGGTTGTTTCAGGTAGTTGCGTATTTGTCTTTCGGCCAGCAGCCCTTTCAATTTAGAGGCCAGCTGTTCATTACATAAGTACTCGTAAGTGCGTAAATGTCCGGTTTCGTCAAGCAGTACATCAATTGCTGATGATTCTGCCCTAAGCGTGGCTTCTTTTAAACCGGGATTGGTTTGCAGGGTAATAGTAGTATCTTTTTGTAATACATCAAATGAGCCTTGGGTTTCCAGGCTACCCTGCTCAAATAGCGGGATCATTCGGCGTTCGCCATCGAAATAGCCGTTGTCGCGCGAGATAGCGTATTCAAAAGTGAGGCTGTCAGCGTCATTTGCCTGCATTTTAAAGGTATCAATATGGGCATTTTGCATGCTGATGCGCTTATTGGCAATGGTTTGTCCGTTGTATTTGAAATAGCGGTTAAGTACCAGTGAATCGGTAGTATAATTCATCACCTTGCCTAAAACCGAAAAGCTATCGCCCCTAACCGCAAATACCGGCGACACCAGCGAGGCGCTCAACGGCTTAAATGATTTTACCAGGCTTTCAATGCTGCCCGCTTGCTGATGATCGGACATTCCGAGCACGAAACTGCGCCAGCTGGTAATATCATCCGGATAGGTGACATTAAACCGGGCTTTGCCGTCGGCGTCTGTTTTTAAACGCGGCTGCCAGTAAGCGTAGTCAGAAAAATGATTGCGTAACATTTGCATCTGTGTACCCTGCTCGGTAAGTGCGCGTTTGGTCGTTATAATAACTACGCCCAACGCACCCTCATTACCGTAAATAGCCATGGCAGCTTCGGGGGTTAATTCAGAACGACTGGCT
Source organism: Mucilaginibacter panaciglaebae (assembly GCF_039539265.1). Classification (NCBI taxonomy): domain Bacteria; kingdom Pseudomonadati; phylum Bacteroidota; class Sphingobacteriia; order Sphingobacteriales; family Sphingobacteriaceae; genus Mucilaginibacter; species Mucilaginibacter panaciglaebae. The sequence continues at coordinate 34,441 of NZ_BAABCV010000010.1, read as the reverse complement.
ATCTGCTTAGTGTCCATAACAAAATCTTTCCCGTTCAGCATGATTTTGACACCGTCGACAATATATAATTTCCCCGTAGGCGTGTTGTTTTGGATGTTGAGCCCGGCCACTTTGCCTTGCAACAACTGCTCAACACCGGGAGACTGGTCGCTGTAGCCAGTGATAACATATGACGATCCGGTAGTTTGATCACGTGTTTGCCTGATCAGCGGAGCATAAATCTCGTCATACGCCATTCTTGGATTGGCCGTTAAACTGATACTCACAATCTCGCCCGGTGCGATTTTTACTTTGGTAGTTTCGTAGCCTGCCGATTTGATCACCAGTTGCCCATCTTTAGGCACTTTTATTCGAAATTTTCCATCATTCCCAGCTATAGTTTTTATGCCGGTGCCTTCAACAGTTATTAAAGCCCCGGTTAAAGGTGCTTTGGTCATAGAATCAACAACCCTTCCCCCCATTTCGCCGGTTAGTACCGATATATCCATGTATTTTTCGTTAAAGGCTTGCCTTAGGGCTGCTTTGGCATCATCATTCATGTAGTTTAAGTCTGATTTGCGCAGGGTTGCATAGATCTTTAAACTCACGCTATCGGGTTGATGCGGCTGTATAATGCCCGCGTTGTAGTAATTAAAGCCATTTGGTTTTACCACAACGTTCTCCATCAGATAGTAGCTGTTGTCTTTAAATAAAAACAGTATCCGGTAACGGTCCGGAAAAAACATACCCAGGTTAGACTCCCGGCCTGGGTGTACCTCCAAAAAGTTGGGGTCGTTATTTTTGTAAACTAGTATGGCTTTTACGTACGGCTCTTTACCATTGGCCGGTTTGCCGGGTTTTACCGACAGCCAGGTATTATTATAGGGTATATTTTTAGAAACATAATTGTTCCGGATACGCTCGTCCACATAATCTCGCCAAATGGTGTCCGTTTCGGCCAGGGTCAAAACATTTTGGTGGTAATTGGTGTCGGCAAGCCGGTTCTTGAGATAGATGCGATAATAAGCGGGATCTAAGGTTTTTTCTTTGATCAAATCAGGAGCAAACAGAAACGAATATCGCCCCTCAGGCTGAAAGCTGTGGGTAAAATTATCCTTGATATTAAACATCGCGTTACTGTTACCTAGCAATGGCCCTATCAATAGCCGGACACGATTAGCCAGAGGATTGTAGGCGTAATAAGCCGGACGCGTCATGTAATTAAGCAAATACACCCTGCCGTTCTGAGTAATGGTGGCCATGTGCTGGCGAAAATTGAGGTCGACACCTATGGTATATTCATGCAATATGCTTTGCTCATACCTTGTCAGGGTATCGGGCATTGGTTTTACCGAAAGGTCGCTATTTTTTGAATACGCAGGATTCAATGCCAGGATCAGTCTTTCGCCTTTTTTAACTTCTACGTTATTCAGCACGATGTTTTGTTCGGCAGTTCTGAAACGCAGCGAGTGTTTGCCAGGCGTCACCGCAAAGCTATAGCGATGCATATCCTCTGTCTGCCAGAAATAAACCGGGCTTTCATCGACATATAAAATGTGTACCGGCTGTATGTCGCCATTCATCACAACAAAAGGGGATACCTGGGTAATGGTATCACCTGTGCGCCCAGCCTGGCGATATATGCTGTCGGTATGGGTAAATTTGTAATACTCAATGGTATCCAATCCCATACTTTTTGCCCAATATTGCCAGTTAAGTTTTAGTTTACCGGTATCGGTAAGTTTTTTTACAATCAGCAAGGGCTGGTGTTTCAGATCATACCGGTCGCCCAGGTATGGTATTTTTGGCACTACATAATCTTCAAACTTGCTGGTAATGGCAAATGCGGTTAGGTCAGCATTGGGTACGGGCTTGCCCTGATAGTCTTTCACTGTTACCTCGATATTGGTTTTCAATCCCGGCGAGACAACTGCAGGCTGGTTCACGCTGACATTGAGCATCGTGTTTATGAAAGGCACGGTTTCTTCGATGTTGTTTGAAACGCCGCCCTGGTATGGATTTATCCGCAGCAACACCGGTCCTGAATATTTGAGGGGCTTTTTGTAATGAAGATCGGTTGACGCGCCCTGATCAAATATTTTTTTACCGGTAAAAATGGTATACCAGAATTTTTGGGCGGCATCCGTCTGTACGTCGATAAAGATCGAATCGCGGGTGCGGTAGGCCAGCTTGTTTAGATTATATCGCCATGCGTTTACATATGCAGTGGCCGAAAGCGTATCTGCAGTAACAATGAACGACAAGGCGTTGCCTTTAAATTTCAGATCAAGAGGCAGCCGAACGGGTATCGCTTTAAGCGTGTCGTCTCCGGCTAAAATCCGGGTGAGCATGCCATTTGCCGGGCTGCTTTTTCCGTTTATCAGGTATCGCGCCTTTAAGGTATCATGAGCTAATGTCACGTCCAGTTTTGCGGGGTGATAGTTCCATGAAAAACTTTCATATTTCTGTATAAGCTGATTATCACTGCTTAACAATTTGAAATTAGCGTTAAAATTCAGTGTTGCTTTTGGAAAGATAGAATCCGGGATGATCAGCTTAGTTTCGCCAAGGGGATCCAGCTTGAGTTCGTGTTGCCATAGCGTATCAGGTATAAATATATGATCGGCACCGTATTCGGTGGCATAAGTCCGCGTGAATACTAAGTTAACCCTGCCGTCGGGTATATTCAGATCGTTTTCGTCGTTGGCTCTTAAATATATGGCGATTGGATTGCCCGGCGATTGCGCGCGGCCACTTACCCTAATGTTTAGACGATTGGACTTGAGGTTATAATCTTCGTACTGAAACATGCCAGTTTGATAAATAATATATTTATGATCATCGCCACCATGCAATACGTTTTTTTGCTTTTTTGAGCGTTTTATTGAATCGACGGATTCAAGCGAGACCATGTAGCGGCTGTCAAGATCAAGATCAAGGCTGTCTGTTAACTTAAATTGAAAATCGAAACCGCCATTGCGATAGGCGTCTGCATATCCAATCAACTTCGGCTCATCATCCTGGTAGCCGTTTATGTATAACCTTACAGCAAGCTTCTTTTCGGTAAGGGGTAGTTTAGATTTTTTTTGCAGAATAAAAGCTTTCAGCTTCACCGTATCGCCGGGGCGATATTTGGGTTTGTTAAGAACCGTATAACCGGGATAGCCAACTGGGCGCCGGTAATTAGGTATTTCGTCGGCTTCAGGCGTGCTGAATATAGCTCTTATCTTTTTCCAAACGTTGGTCAGCCAGCTTGTTTTCTGAGTTGATGAAGTGTAATAATATCTATACTTATCCTCTGTAACCTTAAAAAAATTGCTGACGCCCTTATAGCTCAACCGGTAAATAGAATCTTTTTTGGGCCTTTTGATATGGTATGTTTCGGCCTTCACATCGTAGGGGATAGCTTTTTTACCAATGTACGGTTTGGCATCGGTGATTGTATTGCCGGCGCTGTCGACCAAAATAAACTGACTATTAACATCATTGTCCATTAAAACAAGCTGTGCGTTATGGTTTTGTATCAGCTTATAATTTAGCTTGTTGTGCACAGCGGCAACTTTTAGGTAGTTACCCGCAGGCAGCACTAGTTTGTCGGGGTGATCCGTTAAAAATCGTGCGACTTCATGCGTTAGGGCATTGTCCTTGATCTGGTTTTGGTGTCCTGTCAAAAATAATAAGGTCGAGGCGTCATCCAGGCGATAAATGTAGGTATATACACTGCGCTCCCGGCTATCCAAAAGGCGTTTTTGCGCAAACAGGGATAGTGTGACCAATACAAACAGAAATAATAAGGCAGATTTTTTCATGATAGGTTACATGGTTACTCAATAGTAATAAATTATAACCAAAAGAAAAAGTGGGACACGATGCATCGTGTCTCTACAGCTTTTTAATTCGTTTTAAGGTGAGCAGGTTCTGTGCGTTCAAACTATAACCCGATATATTATTTTGATACAGGTTTACGCGTTTGTCATAATATAAAACCACAACCGGGGCATTGTCCATAACAAGCTGATCCATTTTATGATATAAGTTGTAACGTTCCGCATGGCTTTTTACATTATAGGCTTGCTCAAAAAGCCGGTCGAATCCACCATTGCTGAACCCGGTATAATTTGGCCCGAACGGTATTTTATTTTTAGAGTAAAACAGCGACAAGTAATTCTCGGCATCAGGATAATCGGCTATCCAGGTGCCGTAAAAAAAGTTGATACTGTTCTTAGCCACCATTTCGCGCAGACTGGCACCCTGTATCACCTCTATTTTGGTTTTTATGCCCGCCCGCTCCAGCTCGCCTTGTATATATTCTATGAGGTTATGGTAGGCAACCGTGGTGGTAAGTGTAATAAGCGGCAGGTTTTTTCCCTGTGGAAAGCCTGCCGAGGCCAGCAGTTGCGAAACTTTGCCAAGATTATAATTATAACCTTTTACCTCAGCACTGAATCCGGGCATCCCCTTGGGGACAAATCCGGCCGTGCCCGGCGTGCTCAGGCTGTTACGCAGGTATTTCACCAGTTTTTCTTTGTCGATAGCGTAGTTAACGGCCTGGCGTATTTTCAATAAGCGCAGCGGCGAATGCTTCACGATGGGTAGTGTAGTATCTACCAATATCCCAAGGTATACGGTATTCAGATAAGGGCCGGTGCTCATTACAAATTTGTTCTTGTATTTGCTGGTTATATGTCCTGATTTGGTCAGGATATCATCGCGATAGCTACCATCAATATCATTAAAAAAGTCCAGTTTCTTTTTGATAAACTCCATGAATGCGGTCTGCTTATCATCAATGAAAGTAGCACGTATGGCATCAAGATAAGGCAGTGAATTGCCTTTGTTGTCCTTTTCCCAATATTTTGGATTTTTAAGCAGTACCAGTATTTCGCCTTCTTTCCAGTACCTGAACCGGAAAGGGCCGGTACCTACCGGGTGACTGCGGAAATCCTTACCATAAAAATCTACCACCTCATGCGGCACCACCGAGCAATATTGCGCGGTTAGCATGCTTATAAAAGGCGCAAATGGTTGTTTTAGCGTAATTCTGAAAGTGGTGTCATCCAAAGCCTGAAAAGCTTCCTTACCCGCTACCTTATCACTAAATATCCATGATCCTGATGATGCTACCTTTGGGTCGATGAGCCGGCCAAAACTATATACAAAATCGGCAGCAACCACCTTGCGGCCTGTGCCGTTTTTAAAATGCAGATCGTCCTGAAACGTAACATCATTGCGCAGATGGAAGGTGTAAACTTTGCCATCGGCCGATATATCCCAGCTTTTGGCAATACAAGCCGAAGTTTTCAGGCTGTCGTCAATTTGCACCAGGCCGTTGTAGATCTGGTTATCCATCCAGATGGTGTTGTGGTTACGGCAAAAGGCAGGGTCGAGTGAGGTAAGGCCTTCGTCGAGATTAATGTTGAAAACGGTTTGATGCCCGTTAGTGTCTGATGAACTGCACGAGGACAATATGGCACACAGCAATAATAAAATACGCAGACAGCGGATCAATTTATTCATCATGGCTAAAATACTCAATAAAGCGGTTATTAGTATCACAGCAGCCCGATATAACAGTGCAGTGTTATAAAAAGGGTTTATGAGGGATTGCTCTGGTCATATATATACCTGACCGTTCTATAACACTTAGGTACTGTTGTACAAATGTTAAAAGTTTATTAACTTAACTCTCCCAAACATTGATACCTTATCTTATGAAAATAACATTTATTATATTAACAGCCGGGCTTTTTTGCAGTACGCTTGCTAAAGCTCAGGACACCACCCCGCAGCACCCCGTCCGCTCCATCCATTACCAATTTATTGATAAAGACAGTGTAAAGCTGGCCCTCAACGAAGACTTTGAGCTGATAGAAGACAGCTGCGCATCGATTTTCAGGTATGCACGTTTAGATACCGCTTTTGGTAAGTTTTCAGGCCATATAAGAGATGTAAATAAGGCCGATCCCAATGTGGTCCGTACAGAGGGCACTTACGACAAAGATGGAAATAAGGAAGGCCTTTTTGTCAGTCATTTCGCAAATGGTCAACTCGAATCTAAAGGAAGCTTTGTAAAGAATAAGTTTGACGGCAAATGGGAATTGTATTATGATAACGGCAAGCCCCGTATGAATTTTGAAGCACATGGCCATGATGTACAACTCACCGATTACTGGGACCCTACCGGAAAGAAAATTGTTGACAATGGCAGCGGTAAATACCGGTTTAATGTAGACCAGATATATTGGGAAGGCCACCTGATGGACGGCAGGCCCGTTGGCTCATGGTATGCCTACAGGAGCGGTAAAGACGAGCCGCCTATAATGACTGAAATGTATAAGTTGGGTGAATTCCAGGTGGGAAGATCGCCGAGCGGTAAGGAGTATAAAGATAGCGCCCGAATGGAATTGGTATCTTTAGATCTGTTGCCTTTTACGCGCGCAGAGGCGTTAAGGACATCGGCTATACCATGTGGTGTTATAGCCAGTAATATCGTTCATCCGCAATATAAAGACGGTATGGATATATATAACAACCTGTTGTCAGAAGAAGTTGCACAGGCGTTAAAAACAACCGATTTAAAGCCCTTTAAAAATAATAGTTTCAGCGTTAATGGTATTGTTGATGATAAGGGTAAACTGGCTAATCTGGAGGCCGTCGATTCCTTTGATCCGGCAATAACCCGCTCGTTAATAACTGCGCTTAAACGCATGCCGGCATTGGAACCTGTTATGGTAAACGGCCGCAGAGTGAAAGTGAAGGTGCAGGTTAATTTCATCTTTAACGGTGGTTTTTGCAGGTTCAATTATGCATTTAGCACCGCCGGGAATTAAAAGAACCAAATTTACCGGTCAAATAGCCCTATATACGTGCAGGGTTATTTGATCTCCACCCTGATTAATAGACATAGCTTAAATGAAAATTTTACTGGTTACATTAATAACTGCCCTGCTTTTTTGCAATTGTGCGCATGCCCAAACCGGACGTCCATTCAGGTCTGTGCATTTTAATTTTATAAGTAAAGACAGCATCAACTTATCGCTTAATGAAGATTTTGATTTAATAGAGGACAGTTGCAGCCAGGCAACCCGTTATGCACATTTTAATATGAAGCTTCATAAGTTTGTGGGAAAAATAAAAGATGTAAGTCGCCTTGATTCAAATATTGTGATGACCGAGGGGACTTATAATGCTGACGGGGAGAAAGAGGGCCCGTTTATTACCCGATATGTTAACGGCCAGTTGCAAGCCAAAGGCAACTTTGTAAAAAATAATTTCGACGGTAAATGGGAGATGTATTATGACGATGGAAAACCTAAACTGTTTTTTGAAGCAAACGGCAGTGACATTATTATAACTGATTATTGGGATGCTGCCGGAAAGAAACTGGTTGACAACGGTAAAGGCAAATATAGTGCTGCCTCAAACGGGCTTTGTTGGGAAGGGCACTTGCTGGATGGCAAACCTGAAGGATCATGGAGTATTTTCAAAACGGACGATGTATCTAAAACGCCGCTGGAAACCGAGAAATACAAAGGCGGTGTTTTCCAAAAAGGAAAATCGCCCATTGGCGAATATACGGACGCGCCACGTATGAAATTAGTAAGTACCGACATGCTGCCATTTGTGAGAGCCGAGGCATTAAAAGTTTCGGCACGCGGATGTAACGACGCTAAAGCCAAACATATTGTATATGTACAATACAAGGAAGGTTTTGACAGATATAGCGATGCTTTGACAGCTATAATATTCTCTGTTTTCAGGTATGTTGATCTGAGGCACTTTAGCAATGGATTCAGTATTGAAGGCGAGGTGAATGATCAGGGTTTTCTGACCAACCTGCAAAGTTATGACTCGTTTAATCAACAGGTTTCTAACGCATTGATTTATGGGCTAAAGCAGGCTCCCAAGCTTGAAGCTGCTTCTATTGACGGCCGTAAGGTTAATGAAAAGGTTAAGTTTAACTTTAGTTTCGGCGCGGGGACATATAGTTACAATTATAAATTTGGCGAGGTGGTAGATAAATCAGCAGGCGTCACAAAAAAATAAAAAGAAAAGCCCGGCACATTATTGCACCGGGCTTTCTTTTATCTAATCTTTTGGTATCTATTCAACCACCGGGAACGCAGATATCCTTAACCGCGCGCCACCCATTGGCACTAAGGTTAAGGCTGTGCCGGCAGCGTTGGTTTTTACCGGGCTTTGCGGCAGCAGGCCACATAAGCCATATTGATCAATAGTCCAGCCGGCAATTTGCTTGCCTTTGGCTTTAAGCTCGATAGGTGCATTGGCATTAGTAAACGGATTGCCGTCCTTTGGCCATGCCTTACGTATCACGGTAAATGATTTGTCGGGATGTTGAGCGTCTATCAACAAACCATAATTCCAGGCGGTAGACGGATAGATCTCGAATGATGGCCATTTGTTTGGGTCGGCAGTTGGTTGCCAGTGCGAATCGCCCATGGCTGTTGTGGTGCTGTTTCCTTTTTTGTAAGTCTCACCAATTTTTAGCGAATAAGTAAGCGGGCCGTAGTTTACACTCACGCTGTTTTTATTCTGAGCCCATTGGCGTACCATGATGTGCATTGGCAATTTCAGGCTTATTTTATCGCCGTTTCTCCATTTATCGGTTAGTTTAATGTACCCACCCGGAATAGCCTTCATTTTGATTGTTCCGCCATTAACTGCAATGCTGGCATTTTTACACCAACTTGGTATACGGAAATATAGCGGAAATGGGGCTGTAACCGGCTTTGTAGCAGCTATAGTAAAATTAACCACATCATTAAACGGATATTGGGTAGCACTGGTAATTTTAACGATGTTGCCTTTACCCACTTTGGCGGTAATGGTTCCGGCCTGGTATAGTTGGGCGGCAAGGCCATTATCTGGCGTAGCCATCCAGGCATTCTCGGCATAATAAACCCAGCCTGCGCTATGGTTATGCTGGCAGCAACGGCTGCTAAAAGGGTTCATCATTAAAAACGGACCGCTATTGTCGATACCGGGCGAATGATTCTTGCTGTCATTTTGTACCATGTTAGGTGCGGTTAAATAACGTAAAGCCTTATAATCGCTGGTAAAAGCAGCCGGGAAGGTGTTAAAAGCAACATCCTCGCAGTTATCGGCCCAGAAAGTATCGCCGGTATATTGTAACAAGTATTCGTCGCTGGTCATTTGTTCAACCATGCCGCAGGTCTCAACTGCCTGGCGTGGGTCGTCATAGCCTTTGCGTGCATTCTCGTCGGCACCAAACATACCGCCCGGCACCTGCCCGTAAATATCGCGGATCAGTTTAAAGTCGTTGTATGATGCATTAAGATCAGCCGCGTTATGGCTTTGCAGCCAATAAGTAGCAGGTTCGCGGAAACACTCGGCCACGTTAACGTTGTGCCAGGTAGGCAAATTATTAGCCTGGCGCCAGTTGGCGGTGTTTTTATCGACTTTGGTAGCTAGATCTAACAAGAATTTGTCGCCCGTGATATTGTATAACCAGTAAATGCTTACCAGGTAATCGCCACCGCGGCTGTTCTCCCAGTAATCTTTCAGAAACTTATCATCGGGATACGCCTGCATCCATTTAAAATAGTTGGTAATACAGGTTATAACGCGCTGGTCATGGCTGTAATCGTAATAACTGCGCAGGCACCATATCATAGGCATATTGGCCCAAAGGTCGCGGTTGCCATTACGTTTGGTGATGACGGGGCCCATGTCGCCGTCGGGACGTTGATTATCCAAAACGGCATTGATCCAGAATTTTGTTTCTTTGATCATTTTAGGGTCGTTCAGCATATAGGCCATATCACCGTAGCCCTTTAACCAGTAAGGGAGCTCTTCCCATCCATATTTACCCTTGCCATCTTTACTCAGCCAGGCATTATCGGTTTTTGACAGCCAGATACTGATCTCGCCCAGGTTACCGGTCAGGCCATTGCGTTGTAGTTCTAATTGCTTTTTTAACCAGCCCGCTGGCTTAAAAGCAGTAACCGGCAGCTTGATAAATTGCTGCGGTACCAGCGGAACGCGGTTGCTCGCGTAATAAGCGTTAGTACCTTTGGTGTCGGCCCTGGCCAAGGCCTCGGCAGTCTGAGCATAACTGTGCGCACCGCAAGCCAACAGTATCAACAGGTAAAAAAATGATTTTCTCATAAATTATAAATAACAGGCATTAAATGCACATAGGTTGGAATGGTAAATATAGCATTTATAGCTATTACTACCAATGAAGCTATGCTGTGTTTAGTGCGCAATGTAAATGTTATCTATAAACTGGGAACAAAGCTGGCTTTAGCCAAACATGCGATAGGCATCTATAATCTGAATAAATTTGCGCCCGCCTTTAAAGGCATCTGCTTACCTTTCCAAACAAAAATACCTGTAGTGCCCAATGGAAGATTCAGTTTAATATTCCAGATCTTATCTTTCAGCTCATAACTAACGGCAACCTTCCCATCGGGATGGGGTATCTCGCCGCTGGCATTTTTCAAATCGCCCAGATGCGGCTCTATCCTGATCTTTTTGAAACCCGGTGCATAACTATCTATCCCTAAAACAATACGAAAAAACTCAATGTTAGGGCTTGATCCCCACGCATGGCAGTCGCTGCGGCTGGAGGGCACGTTGCTCATTTCGGCCCAGGTGGTCAGGCCCAGTTTAATGTCCTCGCGCCAGATGTCGAGCCATTTCAGGTAATTGTTACCCAAACCCGCCTGCGTTAGTGCTTGATGCAGATAATATTTAAAGTAGATGGTACATTGGGTCAGGCTGGCATCGGTTAATAATTTATGGGCAATGGCCGGCGCAGTTGTTTTTTCGGCTACGCCGGCTAGAATGGCTAGCGAATTGGCATGCTGCGAAAACTGTTTTTTATCTTCATTATCGGCATATAAACCTTTGCCTGCATCCCAATACTTAGCTTGGATGGTGTGTTTCAACTGCGCTGCTTTGGCGCTGTATAAAGCAGCAAACTCAGGCATGCCTAGTTTGGCCTCCATCTCGGCAGCTTGTTGATAGGCGATCAATAATTGCAGATCTAAAATAGATGAGCCGCCCTTACTGCCCAATGGCGGCGAGCCACCACCCCAGCCGTCCGACCAATCGACAAATATCCAGTAAGGCACATTTTGTAAGGAGCCATCGGCCTGTTGATAACGGCTAAAAAAGTCAAGTACCCCGCGCTCGCCCTGTAGCTTACCTTTTATGAAATTGGCGTCGGCGCGGTACATCCAATAATCATGCAGTACGCCGATATACCACAATGAAAATGTAGATATGATCTGTGGACTAAATGACGGATGCCTGCTCAGCGTAATACCTTCGCCCAGGCGCGAATGATCCATCAGGTTAATGGCGTTGCGCATTAGGCGGTCGTCGCCGCTGTTGTAATAGCTCACCATGGCTTGTATGCGGGTATCGCCAATATATTGGAGTTGCTCGTAATACGGGCAGTCCATGTAAGTTTCAATAGCATCCATCTTCGCAGTGCGCCAGCCAATGTCGAGCATCTGTTGCAGTTCAGGGTTATCAGTTTTAAGCCATGCATTAAGTTGAAACGGATAACCTGTTGAAGTACCATAAATGTCATCGATCACCAAAGGCTCATCGGCCGTATGAACAATCAATTTAATGTACCGGAAAGTGCGCCAAAACATCGTTGTAAAGCTTTGCCCGCTGGTGCCATCAGCAATTAAACTATCCTTGCGGCCACTTAACTCTTTGCCTTCAACAGCATTCCTATCGCCTTTGCGGTTACCAAACTTTTTCAGATTATCAAACATCGACTCGTTATAAGTTAGCGAGATACCTGCGCCTTTGCCTTTGCTGAAATTGAGCGTCAGGTAAGCGTTGGTCAAATAAGTTTGATCTACTATCAAAGTAGCAGTAGTATTTGACGGAATGGTTAAAGCAGTTTTATTAGCCGGAAAACCGGCCGGTACACTGACATTAACCGCTTTGCGCAAGCTCGGTATACGCTGATAAACCCGCTCCATTTGCGGTATCTGCGATTGCACCAGCATCCACCCAAAAGCATCAGACATCCCTTTAGGTTTACCAACATCCACAATTGATGCCCCAGGCCATGAACTGTCATCAAGATCTTTTGATATTGCGTTTTTAACCGTCTTATTTTCATCAACCAACTCGCCCGGGCCGGCAACATAATAAGCGCCATAGCCCAAACTTACCGGTAGGGGTTTGTAGCCCTTATCGCGGCTAGCTTTCCATGAAGTGTTGGTATTCACAATATCTTCGACCACAGTAGCGCCTTTCAAAATAAACGCGGTGCGAAGGCTGATCTGCGCTTCAGGGCGAAATTCGGCCTCATTCCAAACCTGTGCTGCAATGGTATTTTTGCCGGCTACCAGATAAGGTGCCAGGTCTACACGCTCATAGTTCCAGAAATAAGTATCCCCACGTGCCGGTCCGCAGGACACCAGAGCGCCATTAACATATAATTTGTAACGATTGTCGGCAGATACATTTACAAAAAACGAAGCCGGTTTTGCGGCCAGATCGATCTGTTTGCGGAAATAAAACACGCCATAATCGCGACCGGTTTCGCCGCGGGCATTTATCCAATAGGCATTCCAGGGCCTGGTAGCCACAGCCATATCCGGCGTTTGCGCCAACGCCGGGCGCAGCCATAACAAGCTCAGCAACAATAAAGCAGCAGTAAAAATTGATTTCATTCAGGTATATACAAGTGGTGTTTAAATATAGGGATAATAAAATAATTGGTGTCCTGTACTGTCTTGTTGGTTTTAGGTTTTTTATTATGTGCCATTGCTTCCTTCCCCGTAATGACGCCTGGGTAATATTATTCTTATCTTTGCCACGTCCCGGATAAAAACCGGGCAGCATGTATGATCAAAGAAATTGAAATAGTTTGCCCGCCCGGGCAGCAGGATGATCAGGAAGTTTTAAAAAAACTTTCGGCATCGGCCCTAAAAATATCCCCACAAAAAGTTAACGCGGTGCACGTTTACAAACGCTCTATAGATGCGCGGGGCAGGCGGGTGGTTTACCGCATGCAGGTTAAGGTGTATGTTGATGAAATTTATCATCCTGAAACTTATACCACTCAATATCCTGATGTTAAACAGGCTAAACCGGTGGTGATTGTCGGCGCTGGTCCTGCGGGATTGTTTGCCGCTTTACAGTGTATTGAGATGGGCTTAAAGCCTATTGTTATAGAACGCGGTAAACCCGTAAAGGAGCGTCGCCGTGATCTGGCAAATATCAATAAACAAGGGTTGGTAAACCCTGAAAGTAACTATTGCTTTGGCGAGGGCGGGGCAGGCACTTATTCGGACGGTAAGCTGTATACACGCTCCACCAAACGCGGCGATGTCAATGCCGTACTCAAAACCTTCACAGCTCATGGCGCATCCGAAGATATTTTGGTGGATGCCCGACCGCACATAGGTACCAATAAACTACCGCAGATCATTACTGCCATCCGCGAGACTATACTAAATGCGGGCGGTAAAGTACTATTTGATACCAAAGTTACCGGCTTACTGGCCGATTTTGGAAAGATACAGGGCGTTAGATTGGCGTTGGGCGATACCATTAAAGCCAACGCCGTGATTCTGGCAACGGGCCATTCGGCACGCGATGTTTTTGAAATGCTGCACCGGCAAAATATTCTGATCGAGGCCAAGCCGTTTGCATTGGGCGTCCGCATTGAGCATCCGCAGGAAATTATTGACCAGGCGCAATACCACTGCGAACACCGGGGGCCTGATCTGCCGCCGTCATATTATAATCTGGTTGAACAAGTGGATGGTAGAGGGGTATTTTCTTTCTGTATGTGCCCGGGCGGTATCATTGCCCCTTGTGCTACAGAAGAAGAAGAAATTGTAGTAAATGGCTGGAGCCCGTCAAAACGTAATAATCCGTTTGCCAACTCGGGGACGGTAGTGCAAATTAACCTGGAAGATGTGAAAGGCGATAATGCCGATCCGTTCAAGATGCTTAACTTTCAACACAGCATAGAGCAGGTTGCTTATAAAGCCGGGGGCGGCAAATTAGTTGCACCAGCCCAACGCATGGTTGATTTTGTGAATGGTAGATTATCTGCCGATCTGCCAGAAAACTCCTATCTGCCCGGAACAAAAAGCGTCGAACTAAAAGAAGTACTGCCAACCTGGATAAGCAACAGACTGCGCGATGCACTGCCGGTTTTTGGTAAAAAGATGAAAGGTTATTTTACCAACGAGGCTATTTTGGTTGGTGTGGAGTCGCGCACATCGTCGCCTGTAAAAATACCGAGAGATAAAGAAACTTTGCAGCACCCGCAAGTGCAGGGCTTGTTTCCTTGCGGCGAGGGGGCGGGCTATGCAGGTGGCATCATATCTGCTGCTATTGACGGGATAAATTGTGCCGTAGCGGCGGGAAAAATTATTTAAGTTGTCATTGCGAGCGTAGCGTAGCAATCGCGAACTTTGCTTCCTTGCGATTGCTACGCTACGCTCGCAATGACAAAACTTTATATCATGACCATCAACGAAAAACTACAACAAGAACTCGAAAAAGTATTATCAGGCCAGCCCTGGTACGGCGAGCCCATCTATGCTATTTTAGATAAAGTAACTTTCGAGAGTGCTTATGAGCGCACAGGCCGCGCACACACCGTTGTTGAGGTTATTATGCACATGGTAAGCTGGACCGAGGAAGTGATTGACCGCCTGAATGAAAAACCAGCCTCATTACCTGTAAGCGGCGACTGGCCCCAACCCGGCGAGCCCAATGAAAAGAAATGGAAAATGTGGATTGACGACCTTAAGCTGGTCAACGTAAACCTGCTGCAAACCATCCGCGATTTCCCTGAAAACAAATGGGACGAACCTATTATTGATGAACGTGAAACAGAGCCGGTTACTTCTTACAAAGAATTAGTGTATGGTTTTATCCAGCATCAGATCTATCATGCAGGGCAAATTGCGGTGTTGTTGCGGGCGATTAACGGATAATTAATTTTGTCATGCTGATTATAAAATCCGGGGCCTGTAAAGGTGCAATGACAGCCGTGATACCCTATTCTGTTTTTTTAATTGTTATGCTGAAGAACGAAGCATCTGCCGGTAGGCAATAGCTCGCAGATCCTTCGCTATGCTCGGGATTACAAAAAACTATTGTTTCCCTTTAGGGGGCTTAATACTCCAGCTCGGTACAATTAAAGCCGGCGTTGTTTAGCAAGGTTTCTATATACCTTGGCGACAAATCATTTGATACCACCCGCAGAATTTTATCGCAATCTTCCAGATCAATATTCCAGTCGCTTATTGCCGGCACGGCAGACAATACCGGTTGTACTTTACTTACCTGCTCAGGTGCAGATACATCGGTAGAAAATATCAGTACGTTCATAATTTGTGTTGTAAGTTTAGTTTAACAAAATGTCATTGCGGGTGCAGCGCGGCTCTTGATAACTACCAGGACGCGAACCTGGCATTCTTGCGATTGCTTTGTGGTTCCTGCCCCGCAATGACATGTGTTTTTTAATCTTCAGTTTTCTTTTCCTGATCTTCAGCCTCAAACTGATCCCAGGCCTGCTTAAAGGGATGGTCTCCGGTGTGGTGGCCCCATGGTCCGCAAGCACGGTCACGCATTTTTTGCTTGAACTTATCTTTTTGCTCGGGTGTCATACTGCGAAAACGTTCCTGCATTTTTTCACGCATCCATGGGTTACCGCCCCAGGGGTTGCCCCCCCACGGATTACCACCCCATGGATTACGTTTACCCCGGCCAAAGCCAAACAATATCTTACACAGTACAAATATGCCCATGGCCTGCCAAAAGGTTATGGCGCCCACGTGTAAAATGTCGGGCAGCAGGTTGTTCCAAAGCTGCATCACTACAAAACTGACGAGCGATAAGAAGGCGGCTACCGCAATGGGGATAAAGATAAACCGGCCTTTAAAAAATATTTTTTTCATGTCTTTAATTTTAATGTGTTATAATCTCCTGATATAATTGTTGTAACCTGTCTCGCAAATGCAAAACTGCGTAGCGCTTGCGCGATACCAGCGTATTTACGTTTACACCCGTCAGTTCTGATATTTCCTGGAAGGTCATATCGTCCATTTCCTGCCAGATGAATACCTGTTTTTGTTCTTCAGGCAGTTCGTCAAGCGCGGTAAACAACTGTTCCCAAAACAGGTTACGCATGTACTCGCTTTCGGGGGTTGTTTCTTCGGGCATCAGCAAGTCTGCAAAGGCCGAGGTATCGGTATCCTCCTCGTCATTGCTGCCGAACAGGTCATCAAGTAAACTTTCTGATTTCTTTTTGTGCTTGTCTGTTATTTTATTCCTTGCCACTTTATACAGCCAGGCGCCTGTCTGCTCAATTGGTTCAGAATTTACCAGGGCGCTAAACTGGTACCACACATCCTGCAGAATGTCTTCAGCATCGGCATCATTTTTTACCCTTTTGCGGATAAACCCGAGCAAGTTTTTACCATACGCCTTTATGGCGCTTAATACATGGTTGTTTCTTTCTTCGGACATTAATGATGTAGCAATCAATTTATTACTTGTTTAAAGGTAGAGACGACTCACACCTAAAAACATTTTAAAAATTTTAATTTATTTTTAATATCGCTATTTTGACTATCAAAACGCCCTATTATTACAACTTGGCAAAATATTTGAATAGGGTTTGTTAAGCCCTCTCCCATGGAGAGGGGATTTGACGGAAAGATAAGAGAGAGGGCTTATTTTAACCATGGCAAATAAAAAGACATTAATTTTAGGTGCTACGCCTAACCCGGGCCGCTATGCTTATCTGGCAGCACACCGTCTAACAAGTCACGGGAATGCCATTGTAAACGTTGGCTTAAAAACCGGCGAGGTAGCGGGCGTTAAAATTGAAAAGCCGGAGGCTATTCATCAAGATATCGATACTATCACGCTATACGTTGGTCCGCAAAACCAGCCGCCTTTGTACGATTATATTTTAGCTACTAAGCCCAAACGGATCATTTTTAATCCCGGTACCGAGAACTCAGAACTACAACGCCTGGCTGATGCCGAGGGTATTGAAACACAGTATGCCTGTACGCTGGTGTTATTGTCGATAGGGGAGTATTGAAACCCCTAACCCCTGAAGGGGAGGGGGAAATGATAATCAAACTGGGGTCGTCACCCCTGAGGCCTTCGAAGAGTGAGCGTTAGGATTAGCACAGGTTTATTGACCTATCATGCTTCTGGCCCGCAGGCATGACATAATTTATATTGTCATTGCGTGGCAATCGTGAACATTGCATCCTTGCGATTGCTTCGTCGTTCCTCTTGGCAATGACAGTAAATAATCTTGCTCTGGCATGTCATCGTCATAGACTGCCGGCTTTATAACTCAGCATGACAGCCTTTAATTATCCCACCAACTCACTCACAATCTTTGCAGACAACAAGCAAAGCGGAATACCACCTCCGGGATGCACGCTGCCGCCGCAGAAATACAGATTTTTTATTTTGGCCGATTGATTGGCATGGCGCATAAAGGCGGCGTACTTACTGTTTGATGATGTACCATAGATCGATCCCTGATAGGATGAGGTGTTTGTTTCGATGTCGCGCGGATCAAGCACGGTTTCGCTGATAATGAGTTTGCCTATATTCTCATTTAACCTGGTCGACAACTTGGCCAGGATGTTTTTGCGTGCCTCCGTTATGAGCGTATCCCAATCTTGCCCGGCATTGGCGGGTACATTGATCATCACAAACCAGTTTTCGCAATCAGGAGGAGCATCCCTGTGTTTTAGTTTTGAGGTAATGTTTACGTAAACGGTTGGGTCGTGGTAAATGGTTTTTTGTTGCCAGATGTGGTCAAACTCCGCTTTATAATCGGCACTAAAAAAAATATTATGTAATTCGAGTTTTTGGGATTTTTTATTGATGCCCCAGTAAAACACCAAAGCCGAACTGCTGCGCTCCTGTTGCAAAACCTTTTGCGGATGCAGCCTGGGCTGATCTTTCAAGAGCTTTTTATAGGTAAACCAGATGTCCATATTAGATATCACAACGTCGGCAGTTATTTCTTCGCCATTTACTTTAATGCCGGTGGCCTTACTGCCGGTAAGCAAGATGCTTTCAACCGGCGATTTGTAACGAAACTTAATGCCCAGTTCGGTAGCCAGTTTTACCAACGCTGTGATGATACTATACATCCCCTCGGTTGGGAAGTAAGCACCGTAATGCTGCTCCAAATGTGGAATAACGTTTAAAGTCGCGGGCGCTGCATACGGGTTCGACCCGTTATAGGTAGCATAACGGTCATAAAACTGAATCATACGCGCGTCTTTAAACAGACTTTGGTTAGCCCGGTGCATCGTACGGCCGGCATCCAGTTTTTTTATATTCAGCAGTGCCTTAAAGCCATCTTTAGTAAAAAAACTTTTTAATCCGCCGAAAGGTTTTTGAAGGAAAACGGGGTTGGTCAATTCATAGATCTGCCGGCTTTTGGTTATTTGTTTTTCTGTTGATGTTACCGGTTCGCCAATATGCGCCGCCATTTCTTCTTCAAACTTGTCCTTGTCGGCATAGGCGGTCAATTTGGTGCCGTCCTCATAAAAATATTTGCATATAACGTCAAGCTTCTGGTACTTAAAATATCGCGAGGGCTCTTTGCCGGCCAATTCAAAAAGCTCATCAATGTATTGCGGCAGGGTAAGCAAACTTGGCCCCGCATCAAAGCGGAAGTTGCTTTGTTGTACCTCGCCGAGTTTACCGCCTGCTGTGCCATTGGCCTCAAAAACTTCGACTGTATAGCCTTTAACCGCCAGCCTGATAGCCGAAGCTATACCCGCTATACCTGCACCAATAACAACCGCTTTTTTGGACGACATGATGCAAAGTTAATAACCAATGGGAGATTTTCTATAACAGGTGACATTCTGCACAAAAATGCGGTGCTCGCAAGATGCTGAGTATTAAAATTCGAGCCCGCTATAATTCGGCATCAAGGCAAATGCCAATGAACGCCTGGTAATCCCAACGCTCACCCTTCGAGAGCCTCATGGTGACACTCTTTCATTGTAGCAATATATCTACACCCTGCTGTGTACCCCCTCTGCAATCTCCTCAATCATCTTTTTATTAAAAGCCGGCAGGTCATCAGGTTTGCGGCTGGTCACCAAACCGTTATCTACAACCACTTCTTCGTCTACCCACTCGGCACCGGCATTTTTAAGATCGGTTTGCAGGGATGGGTATGATGTTAGCTTGCGGCCCCTCAGCAAGCCCGTCTCAATCAATGTCTGCGGACCGTGGCAAATGGCTGCTACCGGTTTGCGTTCATCTAAAAATGCAGAAGCAAATGCCACTGCGTCTTTGTTTTGGCGCAATTTGTCGGGATTTAATACACCACCAGGCAATATCAGCGCATCGTAATCGTCAGGATTCGCTTCGCTTAATACTTTGTCTACATCTACCTCAATGCCCCAATTGGTCTTGTCCCACGCCTTAATGCACCCGCTTTTTGGTGATATAATATCAACCTTTGCTCCGGCAAATTTCAAAGCGTCAACCGGGCTGGTTAATTCTACCTGCTCAAATCCTTCTTCGGTAAGTACTGCTACTCTTTTATTATCCAACGTTGCCATAACCTATTAATTTAAATATCTATTAATAGTACAGGCCGTTTGGGGTATTGGTTTGTAAAATTTGGAAAAACTATGAACTTACGAAGTTCAAAGCTTCGTGATGCTGAACAGCTTTAAAGTATGGCCAGGTGCGATTCATTTCTTGGGGGGGGCACTAAGGGGGGGATCAATAAATTTGGAGGCGAAACCCCTGCCTGCCTTAGCGCGTATTCAGCCGTACCCCTCCCCGGGGAAGAATTGTATTTTGGCATGGATTAGACTTACTAAGTATCAAAGCTTGTCAGTCTACGCTCAATGATGGGTTATTTATTCTGATAAACAATCAGCATCGTCAAATCCTCATCGCCCGCGGGTTTGATGCCGTGACTGCTGCCCGGCAGGGTTAATATAGCATCGCCGGTAGTAACAGGGATATTCTTGCCATTCATTTTCAAATCGCCTTTGCCGTTTAGGATGTAGTAGATCTCCTGCTCTTCCTGCAGGTGATAACCTATGGACGAACCGGCATGCAATATCCGCTTGCGGAAAGTTATTTTGTTACCCTTAAAATTTTTGAAGAAAGGAAAGGCGGTGCTTTTACCACCACCATTGTGCGGACCGACGTCAGCCCTGGCGATGTCGTTTTCATGATCCAGTAAATAGCCGTTGTCTTCCTGTCTGAACGTAAAAGCGGCAAGGAAGATCAGCGAGAATGTTAACGTGGTGATGAGGAATGTTGGAAGATGGAATTTTATTTTCATGACAATTGAATTTAGATGTCATTTCGAACATAGTGAGAAATCTATACAAACGCAAAGCAACTATGTAAATACAGGTGTATAGATTTCTCCCGATGGTCGAAATGACAAAAATTATTTATTAGCAGGGCTGTCACCCTCAGGCACTCGAAAGGTGAGCGATGGCCTGCCCTCATGCTTCGAGTGCCTCAGCATGACACCGTTGCGCTTAAGCGTTTAACAACTCCCTGGCATTCTGCAAGGCGCTTTCGCCCATCTTATCACCGCTCAGCATTTTAGCTACTTCCTGCACGCGTTCATCTTTACTTAATTGCTTAATGCGCGTACGTGTGGTATCTGCCCCGTCATCCTTATACACGAAGTAATGGCTTTGACCCTTACTGGCAATTTGAGGCAGGTGCGTAATGGTGATCACCTGCAGATTGTCGGCCAATTGTTCCATGATCTGACCAACCTTGTTGGCTACCTCGCCGGATACCCCGGTGTCAATTTCATCAAAAATTATAGTCGGCAGGGCGGTATTTTTAGCAATGAGCGATTTAATGCTCAGCATCAATCGCGATAGCTCACCGCCGGAAGCTACCTTACTCATCTCGGCCAATGCATGGCCTTTATTGGCGCTGAATAGAAAGCGGACAGCATCCGATCCGTTATCCCCCAAACCCCCTGAAGGCGAGTTACGTCCGCTTTCAGTTAGCGGAGACAGCTCGATTTTGAGTGCCGAGTTAGCCATGCCCATTTCGGCAAGGCTGCTTAAAACCTCTGCCTCAATGGTTGGAATAGCTTTCTGTCGACCCGCCGTTAGTTGTGCGGCCAGTTGCTCCAGGTCTTTTTTATCGGCAGTTAATTGCTGCTGTAATTTCTCTATGGCTTCGTCGCCAAAAACGGCTTGTTGTATTTTTTCCGACAACTCGTCCTGTAATTGCAATAGTTCCGGGTTTGTGCTAACGCGATGTTTCTTTTGCAGGTTATAGATCAGGCTCAGGCGCTCGTTTACTTCGGCGGCACGGGCCTCATCGGTATGCGTGCGCTGTTCAATATTCTCTATTTCGTTGGCGATGTCTTTAAGTTCAATAATGCTGCTGTTCAAACGTTCCTGCAACTCTTCAATCTGCGGATTGAACTTAGTCAGCAACCCTAACTGGTGTGCTGCTTCTTTAAGCTGCGATAGGGCAGCAGCCTCACTATCCTGCATCAGGTAGTTTGCGCCCAACAAGTTCCGTTTTATCTCTTCGGCGTTGTTGAGGGCGTAAAGTTCCTGTTCCAAAGTTTCCTGCTCATCGGCCGATAGACCGGCTTTTTCCAGCTCGTCAAACTGAAACTGGTAATAGTCGAGATCGGCCTTAGCTTTGTCGCTATCTTCAATAAGTTGCTGTAATTTGGCGGCAGCCTTTTTATAGGCGCGAAATTTAGTCTGATAATTGCTCAATAACCCCGGATGTTTAGCCACCGAATCGACTACCAGCAACTGAAACAACGGGTCATTGATCTCCAGCGTAGCATGCTGCGAGTGGATATCGATCAGCCTTTCACCCAATAGTTTCATGGCATTCAGGTTTACGGGCGTATCGTTCACAAAAGCGCGCGACTTGCCATCGGCAGAGATCTCGCGACGCAAAACCGTCTCGGCTTCATAATCCAGGTCGTTATCCTCAAAAAAATCTTTTAAATGAAAGTCAGCAATCCTGAAAGTCCCCTCAATTACACACTTTTTCTGCTGATTAAAAAAATACCGGCTCTCTGCCCGCTGCCCCAATATCAGCGACAGCGCACCCAGGATGATCGACTTACCCGCGCCGGTCTCGCCGGTCAGGATGTTAAGCCCTTTGTCAAAGCTAATCTCCAGGTTGTCAATCAAAGCGTAGTTACTGATGCTGAGTTTTTGAAGCATAAAAGGTATTGTTCGGTTTTGCCACTAAATTACAAAATACGCATTGTTATCACGCGCACAAAACAAAAAAGAGGGGAAACCCCTCTTTTCATACTTAACTAACTAAAATTTAAACTGATTGATATTATTGATGAATTTGGTCAATAATCGTCTTTATAGCCTCCATAACAACCTGCGGATTGTCGTTCTGAATGTTATGGCTGCTTTTTGCATCTAAAATAAACTTAGCATTGCTGGACAAACTGGTCATATTTCGCAGTTGCTCATCGCGCTCGGCCCGGAGTTGTTTCCATTGTTCATCAGGTGTACCGGGTGGCTGGCTACGTATCCCGGCCCCGATAATAACCAACGGACGATTACCCAATTGCTGCGGATGCCGCTGAGCTGCCAAATATATTTTCTGAAACTCCTCTGCCATATAGTCGGCAGTGGTATCATAACCCGGGCTTACGGTTAACTTTAACTGCGGTTGCGGTATAGGTTTGCCGGTTGCTTTTTCGCGCAGCCGTACCCACCCTCCGTATTTCATGCTGCCCAAAACGCTGCTTTCATGTGTCGGGTCGACCAGCACAATACCGGCAACATTGTTTCCGTAGCGTTCTGTATACAGCCGTACTAATAAACCTCCAAGAGACTGCGCCACCAAAATGACATTGCCCTTGGTGCCGATAGCTTTTAGCAGTTTATGCAGTTCCAGCACTTCCTGAGCCATAGTGCGCGGCAGGGGGCCGGCTTCACTTTTCCCGGAACCCGCTCTGTCATAAGCAACTGTATGCAGGTTATCCGGAAGTAAGGCCTTTACCTTAACCCAATCCTGCGAAGTACCGCCTGCGCCAGATTCAAATACTATAGTCAGCTTTGAATCCTGCGGGCCTTGCTCAACCACATATAATTTATGGTTACCTACAGTTACCAGTGTATCTTTAAACACGGGCGTTGCCTGCGCAGGGTTAACCAACCCGGATACCAGTCCGGCTATTAATAACAGGACCTTACGCTGGTAGACAAAGCAAAAAGCTTCCATTGATTTTTTTAGTTATGCAGACTGAACCTATTGATGATTTTTGCTGGTATCCTGCTTTCCGTTATCAATACGTATATCGACATCCTGGCTTTTCTTATAATCAAACTTTTTCTCTGCCTGATCTTTCTGTGCCTTTGTTTCAGTCTTACGGGCTTTTACCTGTTCTTTTTTTGCCTGCTCCTGATATTTGAAAGCCTTTTTTTCTTCATTGACAGCTTTTTCAATATTTTTTCGTGCAGCCTTTATGGTCTTAGCCTGCGGTTTTGAAGTGGTGTCTTCCCGATACGATCTCGATAAGTCGTCCAGCGATTTCTGAACATCTTCCATGCCCTTTTTAAACTCCGGGCTGTCATGCTGTTTAGCCATGTCCTCTATGCTTTTCTTGAATTCAGGGCTGTCGTAGTATTTTGACAGTTCGTCAAAGTGTTTCTTAAACTCCGGGCTATCGTAGTATTTAGTCATGTTCTCGATACTTTTCTTGAACTCAGGGCTCTCATAGTATTTCGACATATCTTCAATGTTTTTCTTAAACTCCGGGCTGTCGTAGTATTTAGCCATGGCCTCCACGCTCTTTTTAAATTCGGGCGAGTTAAACTGTTTGCTAAAGCCCTTTACGCGCTTCAGGTACCCGGGCGAGCTAAATTGCTTGGAGAATTTCTCCATATGCTTTTTAAATTTGGGCGAATTGAAGTTTTTGGCAATCTTCTCATTGACCTTTGCCATAGCTTCCATCTGGTGCTTCCAGGCATCGCTGCTATACAATTCGCGCATGGCTTTAAATCTGGCAGTGTCGCCCGGCGAAATGGTAAAGCTGCCGAAAGTGCCTTTGTTAAGGAATGCATTCTTGTCATCCGCAGGCAGATCATTAACAGAGTTATATTCGGTTTTAACGCCGTGCTCATCCTCCACAACAATTTTATATTTTTTGTTTTTGATGATGGTGTCTGTTGCCATTGCCAATCTGGTGGTATCGTTAAAATACCTGATGCTCAGCCTCTTTTTGTGTTTAACAGGCGCAGGCGGCTCGGGCGCAGCGGGCGGCTCAGGCGCAGTAATGGCCCTGGCAATCATGCGGATGGCAGGAGCGTTTTTAATGACTACTTTCCCATTTTTAATTTCAGGGTTAAGCCAGGCTATGCTGGTAATGCTGAAGGTAAGCGCCAGCAGTGTAATTAACACCGGGCGTATATTTACGGTATTTGTTTTAGTTTTCATGATACGTTCAATTCGGTTTAATAATGCATACTTTTTGGTAGTAGCAGCAAGGGCCAGTTGCCACTGGTATTGTTTATTTTCCTCGAGTTTTAACAATGCTTGTGCGTATATAAACGGACTGCCGGTGACACGCACAACCATATCGTCGCAGCAGTTTTCTCTTTCTTCGTTGATGATCTTGCCTACCAACCGGGCAAACGGATTAAAAAACAGCAGTATCCCTATAACCTGCTGAATAAAATTTAACAGGTAATCATTACGCTTAACGTGGGCCAACTCATGCAGCAATACCGCCTCCACCTCCTCAGTACTCAGGCGCAGGGTAATTGCCGCAGGCATCAGGATAATAGGCTTGATAAAACCCGTAATGCAGGGCACGTCCACCCACTCACTAAAGGCAGCCTGTACATGCTTGCCTATTTGCAGCGGCCTGGTGAGCCGTTTCATGGTGTTATCAAAACCCGCGTCGGTAATGTTTTGGCGGATGCGGTATATGTTGTTCCAGGCCAGCGTAAGTCGCAGCGCATTAAATACTACGCCTACTACATAAACCATCGTCAGCCAGGGCATGTATTGCGATATGCCGAAATACAGCTTGTTGGCAGGTGCAGCAACCTCGCTCATAGCCGCAGGCAGGGCCAGAGGCGACACCTTGAGCGCAACGGTCGACAGCCAGTTGTATTGGTTAAGCTCTTTAAACAGCGTCACCACAAACCAGCCCAGCATAAACACCAGGGCGCCATAGCTAACCCAATACTTCACTACAGCCGATCGCCCCGGAAAAGCCAGCATAAACAGCCTCAGAACAATAAAAACTATTAAGCCCTGCCACAATGAGTGGATAATGGTTATACCTAAAACCTGGCTCATGTTGTATAGTAGATTTTGCATGATCTTTAATCTTATTTATGCCCGCAGACGCGAAGCATCGCGTCTCTACAAATGGTTAATTTTAATTTCCAATTAATCTTGATCCCTGGCTCTTGATTCTTGACTCTCAAACTGCCGCAGGTAGTTTTTAATCGCATCAATCTCGTCAGACGATGCGCGGTGCTTGCCCAGGGCCTGTATCACCAAATCGGCGGTCGACCCTTTGAAAACCGTGTCCATCAGCTTGTCCAGCGCGCTGGTTTGCGCCTGCCCGCGGGTAACTAATGCTTTATACAGGTGCGTCTTGGCGTTGGTATCGCGCTCCACCAAACCCTTGTCGGCCATTATCTGCATTAATTTAAGGGTGGTGGTATAACCCGCATCCTTGCTTTTAATCAGTTCCTCATGCACATCGCGCACCGTGCATTGGCCCAGTTTCCATATCACCTGTAATATCTCCAGTTCGCTCTCCGTTGGTTTAATTTCCATATCTTTTTGTTCTTCTACGAATATCTTCGTACAAAGATGTACGATAGATTTCGTATATGCAAGAAAAACTGAAAATATTTCAGTGATTGATTGGTTGATCGGGTTGGAATTGAGGTGTTTGCGAGGGGTTGGTGAGGACAGAGGGTAGGATTTATCAATCATAGTTCCCCTCCATGTCATCGCGAGCGAGGTACGAGCGTGGCGATCTCTGGCAAAGCGACAGGTTTCCCTCTTGAGAGGGGGAGGGGTGTGTTAACCAAGCGACAAGCAAAAACAAAGGCCCTGGGTAATTCCCTCCCCACGGGAGGGGTAGGGAGGAGTTAACCCAAGCGATAAACCCCAATGAACTAAATGATGGCGTTCCCGCCTGCCGGCGGGCCGTGCTTTCCACTCATACGCCTGCAAGGCCTTAGGCGCGGGGCCGGTATCCGTTGCAATCACTAACGCGGGGGAGGTGTAGGCTGGAGAATGAACGTTTGTAACACAATTATCTCAACGCGCGTCATAGTGAGGTACGAAGCAATCTCTGCACAGGACATTCGAGTATGAAGCTATTGCGAATTAGGATATGAATGAAATGATAAAATGGTCCTTTAAGGATATAACGCGATTTATTGTCAGTAGAGATTTATATTGAAATTAAACATTGGTAATAGCTGTTACACAAAATCAACAAAAAGCCCAATCAAAGCGCTTTTGTTTCAAATTACTAATTTTAGTTTGTTATTCGGCTTGTTCTGTTTTAATGTCATATATAAGTCGGTTTCATTTATACCGAGCACCAATTGAATCTCACTGGCAGTGTAACCCAAATCATTAATGAATGAATCGGCGGCTCTTTTTACAATCACAGCCTCATCAATGTCAACATCTAAAGTCTCTTTTTTACGCTCGCCCTGTCTACTGAGCTCTATCTGTAAAGACATATATTTAGAATGATCAATAAAGCCTCTTTTATGCGCCGTGTAAATGAGCGCAGCTTTCGAGACTTTCCAGTATTGCTTAAGCGTTGATAATTCTCTAAACTTCAACCCCATCAAATCACTTCTGGAGTCCATATAGGGCAATAAAAACTCGCCTGCAAATTCGTTGGCCTGCTCTTCAATTAATTTCTCCGGCAAATCTAATAGATCGAATCTAAGGTGCATAATCAGATGCCCTAATTCATGTGCAAGGGTAAATCGCTTACGATCATTAGGCATCTGATCATTAATGAAAATAATAGATTGACCTGAGTTCGTAAATAATGTCATGCCATCAAACTTATCGTTTGAGTCACTAATAAAATAGACAATGACACCATTGCGTTCAACAAGTTTGACTAACTTATCAATTGGGCCAGAAGATACACCCAAATGCTGTCTAATTTTTCTCGCGATGACCGCCGGTGTATTCTCATCGCCAACCTTTATCGCTGGAAATTTGCAATCTGGGATGTCAATATCTTCTAAAAGAGCGTCGACCCAAATCATGATACATTTCATTCGTGCTTCAAGCGTAGTTTGTGCTTTTCTCGGCATAGTAGCCCTTTTTCGAAAATAATGATTACCAGGTTCAGTAACTGGCTCTTTTTTATCGAAAAAACTTAATGGAAAGTCGAGGATAAGTCCAATGTTTTTAAGCGTCTCTGTAGGGATTGTCAATAACCCTTTCTCCATTTTTGAATAATTACCCTGATTCAAATTTGGCACTTTCTCAACTAACTCCAATTGTGTTAATCCTCTCGCTTCTCTAGCAAGAGTTAACATCTTGAAATTAAAAGTACGTTGCATTGTTTGTTTGGTTTATATAGATAATTTATAAATATGGGGGTGGATATAGGCCCCCAATATTTATGAAGATTTTTTGATATCAGTATCGCGTCTTTTTGGTGTAATAGCGATGTCATCATCATTGTTTCCTTGAGGTTTGATTGGGGTAAATAATTCCGTTTGAATACCAGCCTCGCCTCCGCGGTTCAACAAGTCAGAAACCCAAAGCTTTTTGCCATCCTTAATAAAAACAGCAACAATTTGTTTAATTCGCTCCCAAGATTCATCAACCGTATAGCCGATAAATACAATAGGCAAATCCTCTTCAAAATCAATTGCCATTTGAGAAAATATTTTTCTGGAATTACGTGTGCCAATGTTCGATGGCATCAATCTTTCGTCCAACTTTTTAAATAAAAGAATAAAATCCTTGCTTCTATGTAAATAAAAGCGACTCGATTTTGACTCTTTCATTTCATTAGGAAATTGATCAAAAAGCAAGCCTTTTATATTGCCATTCATTAAAGTAGACTTGGTCATTCGCATTTGGAATTTACCACGTTTTGTACGCATGTCTTCTAGAGTCATCTGGTGCGCGTGTAAAATAACATCGATAAACGCATCGACATCACCATCAAATGATTGCTCAAAAGCAATTAAAGTAGACGGCAGTTTTTTTTTCGAGCCATCTTCATCATTTGATAAATAATCGTAATTTTGTGCCATACAGTAAAATTTAAATTAATACAAGATCAGCCTGCTACCCACAGGCTTTTTTTGTATAACAAATATACATAATTTTTATTAAAAAGTTGTACATATTTTTATTTAAATTATTGTATTTTTCTGCCGGTTACTTTGTTAATTTCGCCCTCCTGCTCGACGTTTGCAACTGCGGACTACTATACTCAAAGTCTTTAAACTTGCAAGTCCAGAGATTGCTTCGTACCTCGCAATGACGCGCTGGCGAGAGATGCCTACGCACTGATTGACTTGTCCTGAACTAGGATTACACAAAAAAGTGTAAACGATGAAAAAGAACAAAGAAGAAAAGATTCTGCAAGAGCGTTTGATGTCGGGGTCAAGTTTTCGTACTTTAGCATTAAAGCACGGCTTATCCTATGGCTGTGTATATCGCATGGTAAACAAAGGCATTACAAACCCGGAAAAAGAAAACGCTAAAAGGCAAGTCAACGCAGAAGATTTGCCGGATGATGTAAAGTTGTTAAAAGAGCTGCTGCGCAAAGAGCGGCTGAAAACAGAGTTGTTGAACAATATCATAGATATAGCAGACAAGGAGCTGGGCACGAACATCAGAAAAAAGTCTTTCGCCCATGTTGGTGTTATCACCAACATATACTGAAATGCCGATAAAGCCCAATAGCCCATTGATGTCGTTGGTGATAACACCAACAACGGGCCTGATTATAGAAACCACCGCTTCAAGTGATCATGAAGTTTAAAATACTGATAGTATGGTTATCGCTTGGCTTGCTTGCAGGTTGTAATCAACCACATCATTTTAACAAGGCGCAACTTAAAAAAGCGCTGTTTACTTGTTTGAATAATAAACAACTAAAATGGTGGCTATTTCCAGATACTTTACTCAGTAAACAAAACCGGGTTCACCTTTATGGCAACGTAATACTCAACGATTCCGTGAAAATAGACAACCGAGTTTATTACATCGGCAAAGGGACAGGTAACATAAGTCGGGACACCGTTTTTGTTTTTAGGCTTCATTATAAAACGGAAAGAATTGCCACGATACATCTGATTTATCAGCCGGGCACCAGCTTTCAAATATTTAGCTACTGCGACTTTGTTTTTGATAACAACACCTGGAAACCCCAACACCAAACTACCGGAATTATTGATGGCCGTTTTAAATACTAAGAGTGATTTAGAAAGCCGGAACGAAAGGCCTATCGGGGCCTGATAATTTGCTTAACTAGGGCAGCGATATTGCGTTTCCGTCCATGACGCGGCGCAGAAATAAGGCTTGCAGCGACGAACTATTAAAGCCCGGCCATCGGCCAAAGCAATGGTTGGTACCTAATGCTAAGTTAGTGTCAAAGCCTGGCCAACTTGAGTGCATTTGGAGGACGACCAAAGTGTAAACCACAGCCCGGATTATCTCTCAACACTATCAACTCTATCCAGGACGAACTGATCCACCGGGTGATCCAAAAATGACTTAAAAGTCATAAAAAGTGATCCAAAGTGATCCACTTCGGGAATACCTAAACTGTTAAATATTTGATTTTCAGTTGATTGAAATTTTAAGATGATCCAAATGATCCAAATTGATACACACTCGCGCGTGGATCACTACGCACCCTTGCGTTAGGGATAGGAGTGGATACCGGCCAGTCGGCCCACTGAGCGCAGGCCGCGGCTAAGGCCCGGCGCAGTATGAACGGATAGCCCGGGCCGCAGGCAACGCCCCTGTTGCTTTGGCGCAGACCTGTTTCACTTGTTCATTAGTTCATTGTGCGTGTCGCGTGGTTAACACACCCCTGCCCCTCTCAAGAGGGGAGCCTGATGCGCTGGCATCTTCAAATCTTCAAATTATCTCATCTGCGCATCTACTGCTTCTGTAGCTCCTGGTACTTGATGCCGTTGGCCGGGTCGGCCTGGGTAAAGATGTTGAAGGCGTTGATGCGGGGCTGCGGCTCGGTATGGGCGTAGATGGACACCAGCTCGTCGGCCTTGGCGGTGAAGAACACCAGCGGCAACATGGCGCCAAGGCGCTGGCGGTCAATCTGGGTGAGCACGGGCAGCAGGTCTGAAATGGTTTTGCGGCCTTTGGCGGGGTTGTCGGCCATTACGTCGAGGCCGTTGCGGTGGTAGTCGTATATAAAGCTGCGCAGCGGGGCGTACAGCTTATTGTTGAGGTTCTCGATGAGCCAGTAACGGTTGGTGTTGCTGTCAAAGGCCTTCCACCCCTTATAAGGCGAGGTCTGCGCATTGGTGACCACGGTTTGGGCCAGGCCATAGTAATAAGTGCCGCCCAGTCGCGAGAAGCTGTCGTTATCCATACCGGCTATCACATAGGCATAAAAGGCCATTACCGAGCTTAGGTTAGAGGTAAAGCTCTGGTCGGAGTAGTCGATGGTCTGGCCCTCGGTATAGGTAAATTCGAAGTCCTTGTCGTTAACGCTGAGCAGGGTGGTGGTGTAGTTGGAGTTAAATACCGGCCGCAGCGACTGCACCTGTAGCTCGCCGCTAAAGTTGCTGCCGCCGTCCCAGGCAGTAATGTTGAGTATAAAGTTGCAGTCGATACGCTCTTGCGGCTGTATGGGGTCGGTAAGCCATTTGTGACCATTCAGAAAATCCTTCATCGCTGTCTCCAACGACTGGAATATACGCTTATTGGTGGTCTGAACTTTAGGGGCAAGTACGGTGACGCGTGCGTTCAGGTCCTGCGCGCGGGCTGCGGTCAGGGTTAAGAACAGCAGTATGGTGTAAATGCCTAACGTTTTCATTTCTTCAATAATGATATCACCTTAATACAAATATCCTTAGCCACATCCTCTTTACTTTTCAGGTCGAAGCTGGTTTTGTGCAGGTGGCGGTCAATGATGGTTACCTTGTTGGTATCTGTAGCAAAACCTGCCCCCGCATCGCCCAGCGAATTGAGGACTATAAAGTCGAGATTTTTCTTCTGTAGCTTAGCTACGGCGTTTTGTTGCTCGTTGTTGGTTTCAAGGGCAAAGCCTATCAATAGCTGGCCTTCCTGTTTATGATCGCCCAGATATTTTAATATATCAGTAGTTTTTTTGGTTTCGATGATTAGCGCGCTGTCGTCCTGTTTCTTTATTTTTTGCTGCGCGACGGTGATGGGGGTGTAATCGGCTACGGCAGCACTCATGATGCAGATACCTGCATCGGCATAATATTGTTGACATGCTTCCAGCATCTCGGCAGCCGAAGTGACGTCCACACGCTTAACCGAGCGCTGTTTTGCTTTCTGTGCCGATGGCCCCGAAACCAAAATAACGTCGGCACCCAACCGCGCAAGTTCATCCGCGATAGCGAAACCCATTTTACCGGACGAGTTGTTGCCAATAAAACGCACCGGGTCGATAGCCTCATGCGTCGGGCCGGCGGTAACCAGTGCTTTTATATTAACTAAAGGAAGTTTCTTTTTGATATCGGCAGACAAGAACCCGATGATATCGTCTGGCTCGGCCATGCGGCCCTCGCCGTGCAGCCCGCTGGCTAACTCGCCGCTGCCGGGAGCAATCATGATATTACCAAAGCCTTGCAAGGTTTTGATATTAGCTGCGGTCGACTGGTGCTTCCACATATCCAGATCCATAGCGGGCGCAAAGTACACCGGGCACTTGGCCGACAGGTATACGGCAGTAAGGAGATTGTCGACTAAACCACCGGCCATTTTAGCCAGGGTATTGGCGCTGGCAGGGGCAATGACCATCAAATCGGCCCAAAGGCCCAATTCGACATGGTTATGCCACTCGCCCGTATCGGCGACGAAGTATTCAGTAAATACCGGGTTTTTAGATAAGGTGGCCAGGGTAAGCGGCGTAATAAAATTAGTGGCATCGGCAGTCATGACGACCCGCACGTTAGCGCCGGCTTTAACCAGTAGCCTGACCAGTAAAGCCGATTTGTAGGCGGCAATACTGCCACATACGCCCAATACCACATTTTTACCTTCGAGCATTTTGTAAGTCAAAAGTTAGCAGTCAAAATTCAAAACAATGTTGACTTAATCCGCATAAAAATACAAAAGTCAAAACTCAAAAGGCTATATGCGCTTCTGAATTTTGACTTTAAACTTTTTCCTTGAAGATCTTATTCTTCTTTAGCCGGATTGCGGTAGTAAACTTTATCGTCTAAAAATTCCTGAACTGCAACCAATGTTGGTTTAGGCAATTTTTCGTAATATTTAGAGATCTCAATTTGCTCACGATTCTCGAAGATTTCTTCAAGGTTATCGTTTGATGAAGCAAACTCAGAAAGTTTAGCATGCAATTCTTCCTTAACATTGTTTGAGATCTGGTTTGCCCTTTTGGCCATAATTACCAGCGACTCGTAAATGTTTCCGGTTGCCACGTCCAACTCACGCAAATCGCGGGTTACTGTGCTGCTTGCAATGGCAGGTTTGTTCGCATTATTATTATTGTTATTACTCATATTCTTGTATGATTATGGCGTTACTTTTTTATGAATGTCTTGTGTTTCTGAACGTTGTTGTATAAATACCGAGTCTTTACGTGCTAATCTGCGTGCAAGTTTCTCGTTTTCTCTGGCATCGGCTAATATTCTTTTAACCTGGGCTATACCAGCCTGGCTGTCTTTTCTTAATTCCTGAGCCTGGGCAGTATAAGCGCTTTTTGGATACTTGTCGAAAAACTGGTCGGCAGATGCTATGGCCTGCGTATAACGTTCTTCCTGCTTGTACTCGCGGCTTTGATGCGCATACTCGTATTGCGCTTTAATAGTTAGAAATTCTAGTTCCTCGGCATATTTAGTATCCGGATAATCGCGTAAAACATTGCCAAACGCTATAACAGCTGACTGGTTTTCGCCAATAGTTAAATATAACTTAGCGTTCGAGTAAGCTTTAAGCTCCAAACGGTCGCGTAAGTCTTGTATCAGTTTGCTAGCCTCGGCAACCCTGTCGCTTTTAGGATAAAGGTTGATGAACAGTTGCAACTTTTCAATACATTTATAAGTGTTCTCCTGGTCCAATGAGTAAACAGGTGCATCCAGGTAATAACAATATGCAGTCAGAAAGCGAGCCTCTTCAGCTCTTGGATCAGATGGATAAGAAGTAGCAAACTCATTAAAGTGATAAGCTGCCGATGTATAATCTTTAAGCTTATAGTTAGCCATAGCGTTCAGATAAAACAAATCTGTAGCACCTTCAGTACCCCGATAACGCGAAAGCAATGTTTCAAACAAGCCCAATGCCTTAGCATATTCTTTCTTGTCGTATAAACGCTTACCCTCCTGGAATTTTTTAGCATTATCGTTACTTGCTTTAAGCTTTTCGTACTTACTGCGGCAGCCAACATCTGCAAGCAATAATACAATCAATAAGCCGGTAAGTAACAGAATTTGTTTTTTAAACATTTTG
This sequence comes from Mucilaginibacter panaciglaebae, assembly GCF_039539265.1. Lineage (NCBI taxonomy): Bacteria > Pseudomonadati > Bacteroidota > Sphingobacteriia > Sphingobacteriales > Sphingobacteriaceae > Mucilaginibacter > Mucilaginibacter panaciglaebae. The sequence continues at coordinate 769 of NZ_BAABCV010000010.1, read as the reverse complement.
CAAAGATAACGAATATTATAAATCAGTCAATTATTTATTTAGTGTGGCTAATATATAAGCTGTATTTTACTATTATATGAAGCGTGCCGATATTTAACATCTTTTAACCTTTAATATTATATATGTTAGATTTTAGTTTGGATGATTGACGAGATTAAATAATGTATATAATATATAGATTTAATTTCTTGCTCGTTATTGAGCGTACGCGTTGCCATACCAGGTCGATCTATATATACTAAATAGTTTTACCGCTGTCGCGGGATGCATGTAAAGTAGCCAATGTTATGACCAATTACCGGTGTTCTAAAAATCCCTTAAATTTTTTTGGCTGATTTGCAGCAGGTTAGTGATTGCAGGCTTTTTTTTCTTGTGAATCATTTGCATCAATCAAAACTATACGTACCTTTGCAGCCCGCAAATGAGGAAGCGGGATGTTCTTAAAAAGACAAAAAACACGAAGCGAAAATTATTTTAAAATAAAATTTGCAGATACAAAAAAGGTTCTTACCTTTGCAGTCCCAAAAGAAAGGGGCGCTAAAATAAGCGAAGTTTCGAAAGCGATTTTCGAAATTAAAAATTGAAAAGTTAACGGCGATTAAAAGTCGAAAACATATAAAATCTGAACCGTGAGGCGAAGAAAAAAGTTCTTTTAGGAAATAGAAAATCATGTAGCGAGCGGGCTTCAACGCCTCGAGAGAGGAGAAGAAGTTTGTTTGAAAGAAGAGAGGATCGAGGTTAAGTTATTGTATAAAGATATATACAAATG